>CAZEMQ010000036.1:2500-7884 GCA_964513435.1 uncultured Muribaculaceae bacterium | reverse complement strand
TTAGTCCTTTTAGGACTTTTTATTTTTATAAAAATTTGGTATAATGTAAAAGCAATATTATTCAAGGACGGTGTTTAAATGAATTTATCATTAGTATGGGACATATTCACCAAGTTACTAGATATATGCTTTGTGTGGATTGCCTTTTACTATATTCTAAAAAATGTAAAAAATAATATTAAGATGGTTCTAATCGTTAAAGGAGTAGTAGTAATACTAGTAGTTAAACTTTTAAGTGATTGGTTAAATTTATATACAGTTGGGGTTATTCTAGAATATGCCATTCAATGGGGACCACTTGCAATAATTGTAATTTTCCAACCAGAAATACGTAGTGTTTTGGAATCTTTAGGAAGAACACAACTTTTAGGACGCCATAAAATACTTACAGTTGATGAAAGAGAAAAAGTTGTCTATGAAATAATGCGGGCAGTAGAATACTTACGTAAAAACCGAATTGGGGCATTAATAGTTATTGAAAGAGAAATATCTTTAGAAGAATATATTAGAAATTCAACTAAAGTATATGCTGATTTAAGTGATTCTCTATTGGGAACTATTTTCTTCCCTAACTCTCCACTTCATGATGGTGGTGTAATAATTCAAGGAGATAGAATTACTTGTGCTGGAGCTGTATTCAAAACTAGTATGAATCCTGATATATCTAAAAGATTAGGTACTAGACATCGAGCAGGATTAGGTATAGCTGAAGAGAGTGATGCAATAGCTTTAATAGTTTCAGAAGAAACAGGTCGTTTAAGTATTGCAGTAGACAGTCATTTGCATTACAACTTAGAACCTGATCAATTCCGAATGATGTTAATAGAAGAATTAAAACCAAAAATGGAAGTCTTCTTTGAAGCTGATGAAAGTGATGGTGACGAAATATGATAACAAAACTTTTTCGCAAAATCTATGGCTTCATCGATAAGTTTATTGTAGTTCCTATTAGTAGAGCTGTTTATTACTTATCTAAAAAGTTCAAAAAGAACCAAGGTAAACTAGATAAAATTTTAAATAGACCACACTTTTTAATTTATCTATCGTTGATACTTGCAGTAGTAATATTTTTACTAATCGATTCAAAAGTAATAACCTTAGTAGAAACTGAAGCAGAAGTAATTACTAATGTTCCTGTTGTAGTTAAATATAACGAAGAAGCTTATGTTATTGAAGGGGTTCCTGAAACTGTCGATATAACTATTACTGGACGTAAGAGTGATATTTATCTAGCAAAACAACTTGGAGAATATGAAGTAATACTAGATTTATCGGATTATACTGCTAGTGATACACCATATAAAGTATATTTTACATATTCTAAGTCGATTGATAGCTTAACTTATCAATTATCTCCAGAATATGTACAAGTTACAATTAAGAATAAAGAAAGTCAGGTAATGTCTCTATCATATGATTTATTAAATATCGACTCATTAGATAGTAGACTTAGTGTTGAATCTGTAAGTCTAGATAAATCAGAAGTAGTTGTCAAAGGAGGAAGTGACTCCCTAGCAGAAATTGCTTCTGTAAAAGCATTAATTGACCTAAAAGAACAAGACTTTAGTGAAGCTGGAACATATGATATAGACAACATTGAGCTGGCGGCTTATGACTCCAGTGGAAATAGAATGGATAATATCGAAATAGTTCCTGAAACGATCAGTGCCACAGTAGTACTAGAAAGCTACTCCCGTACTGTACCAATTTCAATTGAAACAACGGGAGAACTGGTAACTGGAAAAGCTATTGCTTCAATACTTATTAACAATAATACAAGTTACTCGATAACAATTTATGGTGATAAAGATGAAATCGATAGTATAGAAAGTGTACCAGTTACAATAAATGTTGATGGTCGAGGAAATGAATCTACTTGGACATATGACGTAAATATTCGTAAACCTAATGGTGTTCGAGAGATGAGTGTTGATAATGTCGAAATAACCGTTACTTTCGGCGAAGAACAGCAACAAACAATCGATATTTCCAATAATATATCTCAAGTAAATCTAGCTTCTGGATTAAGTGTTAACATACTAAACGGTGAATCAATAACAGTTCAAGTTAAAGGTGTTGCTTCCGTTCTTGAAGGAATTGAAAATGAAACTATCAATGCCTACATTGATCTAAGTGGCTATGGAGTCGGTGATCATGAAGTTGAAGTTCAAATAGATAATAGCAATCCGTTGTTAACCTATGTAGTTTCAACCACCGTCCAGATTAGAATTACTGAAAATTAATAAAAAAATCGTTGTAATAAAAAGCAACGATTTTTTATTTTTCAAAATTCATAAACAATATTCCGATGTTGATAATTCCTGATATACCAACAAGGATATAAATTATTTTTTCGATTACCTCTACACTTTCAAACAAGGTTTCAACTAAGTTAAAATCAAAAAAACCGATTAAGCCCCAGTTCAACGCTCCGATTATTGTTATGACAAGTGCAACTTTCTGTAAAATTACCATTTTCACCAATCCTTTATTTCTATTGTGGATATCTTTTTGCATATTATACATGTATATTTTAAAATAATAAAAATATATTTAATTAGAAAAGGGGAGTTGGTAATGCGAAAGTATTTAGTATTATTTGTTATTATGTTGTTAATGCTTACAGGGTGTGGTGAAAAAGATTTAGAAGATGTAGTTAATAGTTTTGCAAATAGTGTAGAAAATAGTAAATCTTACAAATTAAATGGTACTATGGAAATAAGTAGTGGAGAAGAAATATTTACTTATAGCATCGACACTTATTTTATGAAAGATGATTATTATAAAGTGGTTTTAGTAAATCAAACTAATAATCATGAACAAATAATTTTAAAAAATCCAGATGGACTCTATGTTGTAACGCCGAGTTTAAATAAAAGTTTTAAATTTGATAGCGTTTGGCCTGAAAATTCATCACAAGCATATATATTAGGTAATTTATTAGATGATATTAAAAATGATCCTGAAGCAACACTAGAAACAACAGATAGTAATTATATTGTTAAAAGTACAGTAGATTATCCAAACAATGAAGAATTAGAATATCAAAAAATATATTTTGATATGGATATGAATATTAGCAAAGTAGAAGTATATAATGAAGAAGATGTAGTAAAAATTAAGGTTAACTTTAAATCTGTTGACATGAAAGCCAAACTTAGTGAAGATGATTTTGTCTTAGATGATTTAATCGATACTGAATCATCAGATGAAACAAGTGAACAAAACAGTGAATGTGATACATCAGCTTGCGAGACCTCTACAGATGAAAATTGTGAAAATACAGATTGTGAAGAACAAACAAATGCTACACTAGAAAATATAATTTATCCGTTATATATTCCATCAAACACTTATTTAAGCAGTTCAGAAACTATAACTACTGATACGGGTGAAAGAGTAATATTAACATTTAGTGGAGATAAAAATTTTGTCATAGTTGAAGAAACAGTAAGCACCAACAATGAGTTTGAAATAATTCCAGTATTCGGAGACCCATTAATGTTAAATGAAAGTATCGGAGCTTTAAGTTCTAATTCGATAAGTTGGGATAGTAATAACATAAGTTATTATCTTGTAAGTAGCGATTTGAGTACCGAAGAAATGGTAAGCGTAGCACTATCCTTAGGAAATGCAACAACCGTAATGTCTACAAAATAGCCCTTTTGGGCTTTTTAATTGTTTAAAACAATTAAAGTAAATAAAATAGAGCATAAATAAGGGAATAGTTACTCGTTTTTTTCAAAAAGTTACTCTAATTGTTGAATTGTAGGGCGATTTTATTGTATAATATCTTTTAAGGAGGATCTTATGCCAAAAAATAAAACAAAATTAAATGACAAAGTAAATGTTTCCAAAGACAAGAAATCTAAAAATAAAGTCAAAGAAGAAAAATTTATTAGTGATGAATTTAAAGAAATGCGAAATTTTTTGATAATTTTATTTAGCATAATTATTGTAGTATTAATTGTATATGGAGTATCAAAGATATTTATTGAAGATGACTCTGCTAGTTCTAGCTCCGATGACATTCAAGCTGGAGCAATTGACTATGACATAGTTAGTGTTGGAACGATGCTTAATCGTAATTATTCTGAATATTATGTAGCTATATATGATGAAGATGATGCCAATGCAGTAGTATATTCTACAATAGTATCGAATTATTTAGAAAGTGAGGATGCTATCAAAATATTCTTCTGTAATTTAGGAAATTATTTAAATAGTTCTTATTATGCGGGCGAAGATGGCGAAAGTAATCCAGATGCTCAAAGTGTTTCAGAATTTTCTTTCGGAGATTTAACATTAATCAAAGTTCAAAATGGTCAAATAACTAAATATATAGAAGGACTTGACGAATTTAAAGCCGAATTGAGTTCATAGAGAAGTTTTTAACTTTTCTTTTTTTTATAAGCATGATAAAATGAAAATGGTGATACGAATGAAAAGTAATAAAGGATTTAATCTTTTAAGTGTAATAATTATTATATGTGTTACTTCTATAATATCAGGCATTACAACTGGGGTAATAGTTACCAACACGTATAAAAGTTCAACTGGACTTTCATATAATGATTTACTAAATGATGCTAGCTTAAATGAATTTTTAGAAGTTTACTCATCAGTTCTTGATAATTATTATGGAGATGTAGATAAAGAAGAAATGATTGAAGCAGCATTAAATGCTATGCTTGAATATTTAGGTGATGCATATACGACCTATTTAGATGATGAACAATCCCAAATATTAGAGGAGAGTTTATCTGGAGTTTATCGTGGAATAGGAATTTCATTCGGCATTGATTTAGAGACAGGGCTACCAACAATTGCTAAAGTAACCCAAGATTCTCCAGCGGAAACTGCAGGTCTTTTGGCTGGAGATGTTTTAATCAGTATTGATAATACTTCATTGGACGGTAAAACTAGTGAGGAAATTAAAAATATGATAAGAAATAACACAAACGATTCGGTCAGTATTGTTGTATCTCGTGAAGGTGTTGAATACACATATGAAGTAGAACTAACTACATTGATAGATTCGAATATTACTTACGAATTACTAGAAAATAATGTTGGTTATTTAAAAATGACTTTATTTACTAAAACTTTGGCAACACAAGTTTCTAACGCACTAACAGAAATGGAAAGTCAAGGTATGAATAAATTGATAATTGATTTGCGAAATAATACAGGTGGATATTTAGAAAGTGCTGAAAGTACAGCCAATTTATTTTTAGAAAAAGGGAAATTGATATATTCTCTTGAAAATAATGAAACAAAAGCTAGTTATTATGATGAAACAGAAGAATATCGAGATTATCCAATTGTCATTTTGTTAAACGAAAGCTCAGCTTCGGCAGCAGAAATTTTGGCAGCTGCATTAA
>CAZEMQ010000035.1:4312-8315 GCA_964513435.1 uncultured Muribaculaceae bacterium | reverse complement strand
TTTCGAAATTCTAAAATTTGTTAAATTAGCATTAAAATTCACAGTCAATTAAGCATATATCATAACTTTTACAAACTTAAATATAAGTCTTCATTATATTTTACAATGACATTGTAAAGCTGTTATTTGATATATCTAAACTTATTGTTAAGCCACTGACATCTTCTTCTGCTCCTCCAGTAAACTTATATGTTGGTGCTAAATTATATGTTGCACTACCAAAAACAACTGCATCAGCATAAGTATTTAAATTATTCCTTGTAATTATCTTATCTAAAGTTGTTCCATATGTATTTGCAATATCATAAATACTTATCTCTGAGTTGCCAGTAAATGTTGTTCCTAAACTTACAAGTTCGTTACTACTACCCTCAACAACTGTCAAATTGCCACTTACAGTTGTACCATCATAAGTTATATCAACATTATATACTCCTGGATATAACCCACTTAAATTAAATGAACCATCATTCCCAGTTGTAACAACTAAAGAACCATTTTGTACAGAAATTGTTGCTCCACTTATAGCTGTACTACTAGTATCAGTTAAAGTACCTGAAAAATTATATTTCATTTTAGCATTTTCTACTTCTGCAACAACCTCAGTATTTATATAAAAATAAGAATAACTGGCTGCTGGTATAGCTTCATCTGAAAGCCAAGTTTTAATTTTATATGTTTTTGTAACATCACCACTAGTAGTACTACTAACAGTATCAAAAAGTATCGCATAACGATTATATCTACTATCACTTTCATTAACTGAGTAAATTGGCAACTCTGATATAGCAATTGGTCCTACAATCAATACTTCATCATCAATTCCATTATACTCATAAACAGCAATTTTAATATAATCTAGTGGTGTTAACATAGCACTACCACTAGCCCCACTTTGTAAATAATTATCCATGTCATAGCCGATATTTAAAACAAAAGTTGAATCTAAAGAACCAGTATTTTGAATATAAATAACACTAGCTTCATCTTGATTGAGCCCCATTTCATCAGAAATTGACGTCATATTATTTTTTGTAATTGCTGATGTTCCGCCACTAAAAGAAACTTCTAATGTTCCTGTTGTTATAGTTTGATTAGAAGAATTGGTTTTAACTGTAAAAAATGAAGCATAAGAAACTCCAATTGTAGAAATAGTTAAAACAAATACACAAACAGCTATAAAAAAGTTACGGCTTTTAATAAATTTTGTCATTTTTTCAAAATCTATTTTCTCTTTCATATGTTTCACCTAGTATAATTCTATCACATAAATCTAATAAAAAAAAGCCATTTTTAATTATGACTTTAATTATTTATTAGATTTACGATACCTTTCTTTTGGATCTAAATATTTTTTACGCAATCTAATTTCATCTGGTGTTATTTCTATATATTCATCACTTTCAATAAATTCTAAGGCTTCTTCTAAAGTAAATTTCTTAGCTTTATTTAATACTATTGCTTCATCAGCATGAGCACTACGAGTATTAGTAAGCTCTTTATTTTTACAAGGATTAACATTTAAGTCCCCTTCTTTATTACAAATGCCCACTATTTGTCCAATATACACTTCAGTTGATGGTTCAACAATCATTGTTCCACGATTACTTAGATTAAATAAAGAATAACCAAATGTTGTACCATTTTCCATAGAAACCAACACTCCATTTTTTCTTCCTTGAATGACACCGACATAAGGAGCATAAGAATCAAATGAACGTACCATGATACCTTCACCCTTAGTCTCTGTAATAAATGTGCCTCGATATCCAATTAAACCTCTGGTTGGTACTAAATATTCTAAATGCGTAAAACCTACTTCTCCAGGTGCAACACTTTGCATCATACCTTTTCTTTCATTTAAAGAATTGATAACAGTTCCTGAATATTCATTAGGAACATTTATTATCACTTTTTCAAATGGCTCTAGTTTTTGACCATTTTCTTCTTTAAATATAACCTCTGGTTTAGATACTGATAATTCATAACCTTCTCTACGCATATTTTCAAGTAAAATTGATAAATGTAGTTCACCTCGACCACTAACTCTAAAGCCATCTGAATCTGGTAAAGCTTCAACTTTTAAACCAACATTAGTTTCTAATTCCCTCATTAATCTATCATGTAAGTGTCTATTAGTTAGATATTTTCCACTATTTCCAGCAAATGGTGAATCATTAACTAAAAAATTCATCGATAAAGTTGGTTCTTCAATAATTATTTTTGGTAATGGCTCAATATTGTCTTTAGTACATATTGTATCCCCAATTGAAACATGACTACAACCTGCAACTGTAACAATATCCCCATAATAAGCATTAGCAACTTCAACTCGTTTAATTCCTTCATTAACAAACAATTTTGTTACTTTAAAGGTCTCTACTTCACCATCATTTTTTGCAATAACTACATTTTGACCAACACTTATTTTACCTCGATTAATTCTTCCTATTCCTAATCTTCCAATATAATCATCATAAGCTAATTGACTTATTTGCATTTGCAAAGGTTCAAATTCATTACCCTCAAAAACTTTAGTATTATTAATTATTGTTTCAAATAAAGGAGTTAAATCAACACCTTCATCTTTCATATTATAAACTGCATACCCACTTCTGGCACTACCATAAAGAATTGGAAAATCTAATTGTTCATCTGTAGCTCCCAAATCCATAAATAAATTAAATGTCATATCGACAACTTCTTCTGCTCTTTGATCCTTTTTATCAATTTTATTAATAAAAAGAATTGGGTTTAAATTATTTTTTAAAGCTACACTTAAAACAAACCTTGTCTGAGGCATAGGACCTTCAGCAGAATCAACAAGCAAAATAACTGTATCTACAGTTTTAATTATTCTTTCAATTTCACTTGAGAAATCAGCATGACCTGGAGTATCAACTATATTTATTTTATAGTCTTTATACTTAATTGCACAATTCTTAGCAGTAATGGTAATTCCTCTTTCTTTTTCTAAGTCTCCACTATCCATTACACAATCTACTAATTCTTCATTATCTCTAAATACTCCACTTTGGCGTAATAAACCATCAACCAATGTCGATTTACCAGCATCAACATGAGCAACAACTGCAATATTTATTATTTTATCCATATAAACTCACCCTTTTTTCGCACCCCTAGATAATAATACAAATAAAATAAAATGTCAACTAAATATCGCTTTGACACTCGGGACAAAAATAAGTACTACGCCCTCCAACTTTAATTCTTTTTATTAGATTACCACAATCTAAACATTTCTCTTTTTCTTTTTTATGAACACGTAAAAATTGTTGAAATCTTCCAGTAACCCCCAAAGAAGAAGTATAACTCTTTATTGTAGTGCCTCCATATTTAATAGCTTCTAAAATTATTTTTCTAGATTCTTCTTTTATTCTAAAACAATCATCCATTGTAATATCACATCCTTTTTTCAAAGGATTAATTTTAGCTGCAAATAAAACTTCATCAGCATAAATGTTCCCTAATCCTGAAATAATTGTTTGGTCTAGTAAAATAGTTTTTATAGGTAACTTTTTAGTATGAATATGTTCATATAAATATTCTTTACTTAAATTTGGGCTAATGGGTTCTATTCCTTGTTTTTTTATACACTCTGTATTTTCTAAATCTTCTTTTTTTATCAAATTCATTCTTCCAAATTTACGAGTATCATGATATCTTAAATCTGTATTATCTACAAATGTTATAATAACATGTTCATGTTTATTTATCTCTTCATCATTAGATTTAATAAAAAACTTACCTTCCATTCGCAAATGACTTAATAAATAATAATTATCTAATTCAAATATTAACCACTTACCAACTCTTTTAATATCTATAAACTTTTTACCAGAAAGTATTTTCTTAAATTCTGAAACATCACTTTCTATCATATTAGGATATAACACTTTAACTTCCTTTATCTCTTTATTTAAAATTATATTTTTTAAAGTATTCCTAACTGTTTCTACTTCTGCTATTTCTGGCATAATTA
>CAZEMQ010000035.1:0-4212 GCA_964513435.1 uncultured Muribaculaceae bacterium | reverse complement strand
TACCAATTAATACCAGTATCAATTTCTACTTTTAGTGGAACATCTAACTTGTAAACATTTTCCATTTCTTCTTTTATTATCTTTTTAACTAAATCTAATTCACTATTTTTAACATCAACAATTATTTCATCATGAACTTGCAAAAGAATTTTACTAGTTATATTTTCTTTTAAAAATCTATTATAAACTTTTACCATTGCCAATTTCATAATATCAGCACTAGTTCCTTGAATTGGTGTATTCATTGCCATACGTTCTCCAGTACTTTTAATAATATAATTAGGATTATTTATTTCATCTATTACTCTCTTACGTCCAAAAATAGTTTTTACATAACCATTTTCATGAGCATATTTAACTATATTTTCTGTATATTTCTTTACTTCTGGATACAATTCAAAGTATTTAGCAATAAAACTATCAGCTTCCCTACGAGATATATGTAAGTTTTCTCCCAATCCAAAACCACTTATTCCATAAACAATACCAAATATAACTGCTTTAGCAGTTCTTCGCATTGTCTTAGTTACTGCTTCTGTATCAATTCCATAAATATCACTAGCAACTTTAGTATGGATATCTAAATTATTTTGAAAAGCTTTAATTAAACCATCACAGTGTGATATATGAGCTAAAATACGTAATTCAATCTGTGAATAATCTGCACTTAAAAGCAAATCATTGGTTGGAACAAAAGCTTTTCTTATCTTACGACCTAACTCTTCTCGAATAGGAATGTTTTGTAAATTTGGTTCAGTAGATGAAAGACGACCTGTTCTAGTTAATGTTTGTTTATAAATCGTGTGAATTTTACCATCATCTAATATATAATTACCAAGCCCTGCAATATAAGTGCTATTTAATTTAGTTAAAGCCCTATATTCTAATATTTTCTCAGCAATTGGATAATTAACTGCCAACTTTTCTAATACTTTAACATCTGTACTATACCCAGTTTTATTTTTCTTACCACTCGGTAATTTTAAATCTTCAAATAAAACTTCTCCAAGTTGTTTAGGACTACCAATATTAAATACTTTTCCTGCTAAGTTATGTATTTCACGTTCTAATAATTCAATTTTTACTTCAATTTCCCCTTGCATATCATCCAATACTTCTTTTTTAACCTTAATTCCTGTTATTTCCATATCTGCTAACACTGGAACTAAAGGCATCTCAATACTTTCAAATAGTTTATATTCTCCATCTTGTTCCATCTTACTTTTAAAATTTTGATAAACATTAAGTAAAAAGATACTTTTTTTAATAATTGTTTCTAAATTACTAAAATTACTTTTCCTAGCATTATCCCAAAATTCAATATTTTGTTCAAATTGATTAGCTAAATAAGCAATATCATCTTTCTGATTATATCCAAGTATATATGCAGCAATCATTACATCAAAAGCATTTAACTTTACCCCAGTAGCACATATTACTTTTTTTAAGTCATAAGTTATGACTTCTTTATCTTTGATATAATCTAAGGCTTCTTTAACTAAAGATTTTTCAATATAATAGTTATTATTAGCATCACTAATACTCATAGCTACAATATTAGCTAAGTGATAATTTTCATTATCTAATTCTAAATACACTGCAACTGGAGAGTTTAATTTAAGTTCTGTTACATCTTTTATTATATGATACTTAATACTTTCTTCTTTTTTTGAAACATTAAACGCTTTAAGTAAAGAGAAAAATTCTAATTCTTGATAAATGTCTTTTAAAGCAGTAGAATCATTAAATTCTATTTTTAAATCTTCCAAAGTAATATTTAAAGGAACGTCTCGGTAAATAGTAGCAATATCTCTACTCATATATGCACTTTCTTTTCCAACTTCTAATTTTTCTTTAACTTTACCCTTAATAGCAGAAATATTTTCATAAATAGCATCAAGACTACCATATTCTTGTAATAGTTTTAAAGCTGTTTTTTCTCCGATGCCTTTAACACCAGGAATATTATCAGATGAATCTCCCATTAAAGCTTTTAAATCAATTATTCTGATTGGTTCAATTTTATAATCATCAACAAAAGCTTTATAATTATAACGAATAAAACCAGTTTGTTTTAATAACTTGACTTCTGTTTCATCGCTAATAAGTTGAAGTAAGTCTTTATCACTAGACACAATTAATGATGCAAAAGCTGGGTCATCTTCCGTAAGTTTAGTAATCGAACCAATTATATCATCAGCTTCATAAGGTTCAAGTTCAAAATGTTTAATTCCCATAGCATCTAGTATCTCACGAGCTTTTGGCATTTGAATTTTTAACTCTTCTGGAGTATCTACTCTTCCTTCCTTATAAAATTCATATTTATCTTTACGGAAGTTTTTTCCAATATCAAAAGCTACTGCCATATAGGTAGGATTTTCTTCTGCAATAATTTTATTAATCATTGATACAAAACCAAATAAAGCATTGGTTGGAAATCCTTTAGAATTTTTCATCATATTACTATTGCCATATGCTGTTGCATAATATGAACGAAACATCAGATTATTACCATCTACTAAAATTAATTTCTTTACCATATTTCTCCCCATCCTCATAAAAATTTATATATTTATTTTACCATAATTATCTATTAATTAAAACTATTGAATATAGGAAAAAAAGCAAGCCCTTACCAAATGCTTACTTTTTAAAATATAAATTGCAATATCATCTTTTATTAGATTAAAGGATATTAAACTTTCCTTATCTATGTCTAAACCTTTTATGTTTTTGTAATATTTTTTTAAACTTTCAAAAATAAAATCTTTATACATATTATCTGAAATTTATTCATCCCAACCTATATTTTTTCCTCTTAATATAAGGGCATTCAATTCTATACTATTTGTTTCACAATCTTAATTGCCTTTTCTTATATATGTCGTTCTTGTTACATTATTAACATAGTAATATGGCTTATGCTGTCCTGATATTACTTTTACAACTATTACTTTTTTACCTTCTATATCTACAATGTCTGTTGCTGGAGTATCATAGGTATGGGGAGAAAATTTTAGTTAAAAATTAATCTCTGCGAAAATATCTAATTATTTTTCTCTATTTCTTTAACTTCTATATTCATAATTTCTAAATAATCTTTCTCAGCTCTAGTTAAATGTGTTTGCATATATTTATCATATTCTTCATGAGCTTTCTTTAAAGCTTTTTCGTGAGAAACAGTTCCTTTTGTATGTAATATATCATTGTGTGTCATTTTTAAAAAACTATCTAATTCATGAATCCAATCTTGCATAGTCATTGCTTTTCTTTTTAATGCATTTATTTCAGCAATATCAAGGTATGCAGACACTAATCGGTTTAAAATCTGTAATTCTTCGTAACCTAAATAGTTTTTAGCAATTTCTGTTTCTTTTCTTGTAGGCATATCACCTTTAAAATTTGTAAGTCCGATATTATCTTTTTTACTATCGACTCTATTATATACTATTTCTGCAGCTGTATTATTTGAAACGGCATAATGCATTTTATTTTGAACTGTCTTAAAAAAATTAATTGTAATCTCCTTTTTGGGATTATAATCAACTGATGTTGCATATATATCTAGTATTTTTCTCCAGAAAACTTTTTCACTTGATCTTATATCTCTTATTTTATCAAGAAGTTCATCAAAATAAGGATCATTACCATTATTTTTAAATCTTTCTACATTCAGATTATACCCTTTTATTAAGTATTCTTTTAATTTTTCATTTGCCCAAATTCTAAATTTAGTTCCTTCTTTAGATTTAACACGAAAACCAATAGCAATTATCATATCTAAATTATAATAATTTTTTGGTTTAGTAGGAAATTCGGAATTTCCGAATTTCCTCATAGTGTTTGCTTCCAACAACTCATGCTCCGAATAAATATTTTTTATATGCTCATTAATTGTAGATTTTGCTTTATTATATAATTTACTTATTTGATCTTGAGTAAGCCAAATGTTTTCTTCTTCTAATACAACTTCTACTTTAATGTTGTCATCTGATTCATATATCAAAATTTTATTTTCTATTGTGCTATTATGTTCCAATTTAATCACCCTCCTCAAATTATAATGGAAATAACAATCATAATTTTTTCAAAGGTCAAAATATTCATTCAACTTCTATTTTAACACTATGATTTTTTCTTTGATATAAAAATTAAGTTTCTATCGATATTATAGCATTTTTTAAATTACTTTCCTATGCAATATGTTCGATT
>CAZEMQ010000034.1:0-8347 GCA_964513435.1 uncultured Muribaculaceae bacterium | reverse complement strand
AAAATAATGACAGCGATAGTAACAATAGAATATGCTGATATCGATGCAGAAGTTGTAGTTGGGGAAGAAGTTTTAGAAGCTTATGGTAGTGCTATTTATATCGAAATTGGTGAGAAATTAACCATTCGTGAGTTACTTTATGGTTTGATGTTGCGAAGTGGTAATGATGCTGCAATGGTTATTGCTAAAAATGTAGCAGGAAGTATGTCTGCTTTTGCTATGCTTATGAATGAAACTGCGAGTAAACTGGACTTAAAAAACACTTACTTTTATAATGCTCATGGCTTAGAAGAAAATAATGGAGATGGCAATACTTCAAGTGCTTATGATTTGGCGTTGATAACCAAGTATGCTATGGAAAATGAAACTTTTAGAGAAATATTTGGTACTAAAACATATACATTAAAAACGAACTATAAAACTTATTCTTGGACAAACAAGAATAAACTTTTGCATAGTTATGATTTTATCACTGGAGGCAAAACTGGATATACCGATAAAGCGAGAAGAACTTTGGTAACTACAGCTAGCAATAGCTCTATTAATTTAGTAGCGGTTACTTTAAATGATCCTAACGATTTTCAAGACCATCTAACTTTATATGAAGAGATTTTTAGAAATTATGAAGCTGTGAAGGTAGTTGATAAAGATAAATTTGAAATTAAAGATGATACTATTTATACCAATGATACATTATATATTTTAGAAGATATCTATATAGCCCTTAAGGAAGAAGAAAAAGATAAATTAAAAATAGAATATGAATTATACGATAACACAAATTATATCGATGGAGATAAAGTAGGAACATTGCGAATTTTTTTAGACCAGGAATTAGTACGTGAAGAAAACATCTATGTTTCTGTTCAGGGTGATGAGGAAAATCTATCTTGGTGGGAAAAATTTTTAAGGTGGATTAAATGGTAAGTTGCATTTGGTTTTTCCTAATATTTATTGGCATAGTATTTTCTTTTTTTACTGGACGAATTGACATAATAAATGATTCCATTTTAACTAATGGTCAAGAAGCGATGGATTTGATGATTTCAATTTTGCCAATAATTGTTTTATGGACTGGAATTATGAAAATTGCTGAAGTTTCTGGTTTGCTAAATAAATTTGCCAAGATGGCTGAACCGCTATTATCCCGTCTTTTCCCAACAGTTCCAAAGGACAATCCTGCTTTAGGATTTATAGCTTCAAATATTGCTGCTAATATGATGGGGTTAGGTAGTGCTGCAACTCCTTTTGGATTAAAGGCAATGCAAGAATTACAAAAAATAAATGATAAAAAAGATACTGCGAGTGTGCCAATGATAACTTTCTTAGTATTGAATACTGCGGGAGTTACAATCGTTCCTACCACTGTTTTAGCGTTACGTATCGCATATGGGTCTGCTAATCCATCAGAAATAATACTACCAGGAGTAATCGCTACATTTTGTTCTAGTATCGGAGGCTTATTACTCGATTACTATATTAGAAAGCGTGATAAAAAATGAATTCTTTTTCCAAAATCGTCATTCCGTTATTTGTAATATTTGTAATATTTTATGGTTTTAAAAAGAAAATCAATATTTATGATGCCTTTATAAATGGAGCAAAAGAGGGTTTGATGATATCTTTTAATATATTCCCATCAATCATTGCGATGGTATTTGCTATTAACATCTTTTTAGATAGCAACTTTGTTTACGAAATTTTAGGAGTTTTAACCCCATATCTAAATACAATAAATATTCCGTTAGATATAATACCTATGGCTATTTTAAGACCGATATCGGGAACTGCAACACTAGCAATAATGAACGATATATTTATTAACTTTGGACCAGATTCATATGCTGGAAGACTGTCTAGTGTTTTGCAAGGATGCACTGATACAACGATATATGTTCTAGCTCTTTATTTTAGTTCCATTGGAGTTAAAAATATTAGATATTCCTTATGGGTAGGACTTTTTGCTGATTTAGTAGGTATTACGGTAGCTTTTTTAATAACCATGTTATTTTTCTAAAATTTATGTTATACTTTAGATGGTGGTTTTATGGAACGCTTACAAAAAGTAATTGCAGCATATGGGTATACATCACGTAGAAAAGCTGAAGAGTTGATAAAAAAACAAAAAGTCATGGTCAATGGCAAGATAATTACGGAATTAGGAACTAAAGTGTCAGCTAATGATGTAATCAGTATTGATGGTGTTATTATCAATACTGATGTTAAGCATGAATATTATATTCTTAACAAACCGCGTAGTGTAATAAGTAGTGTTAATGATGAAGCGGGAAGAATAACTGTTGTTGATTTAATAGATACTGAAGCACGCATTTACCCTATAGGAAGATTGGATTATGATACAACAGGGTTAATATTGCTTACAAATGATGGGAATTTTGCCAATACTTTAATGCATCCAAGTATGAACATTGAAAAAACTTATGTTGCTAAATTAAATAAAATATTGACTAAGGAAAATATTTCTGCAATAAAACGGGGAATTGTAATCGACGGTCGCAAGGTAGATGTAAAAAAAATAAGAGTTAAAAAAAGAGATGTTGAAAAAAATACTGATATTGTGGAAATAACAATTGTTGAAGGAAGAAACCATATTATAAAAAAACTATTTAAAGAATTAGGTATAAATGTAGAAAAACTAAGTCGTATTAGTTATGGATTTTTAAACATTAAAGATTTGAAATCAGGAGAATATCGCACGTTAACAATTAAAGAGATAAAAAAATTATATACGTTGGCTAAAAAGTAGGGACTTTTTAGCCTTTTGTGGTATTTATAGAAAGGAAATATATGAAAGCACAAGGCAGTGTATCTGAGATTAGTAACAAAGGAATAGTGAGGTTGATGGATAGTTTTGGTGATGAAAATATTGATTTTATTATCGGGATATACACATATCTAAGAAATATTAAAAAGAGTAAATTAAAGGATAATATTGTAATTTATGAAAAAGATGATTTTAAAAAAATGAGTTGGAAAGATAATGCAATAGATAGAATAGTTGCTAGGTACGATGACATTATGTTATGTATTGACGTTTATGATAAATATGATGGTAATTTAATAGTAAAAAACATGGATGTATTTGCCAAAGTTATCAAGCGTGTTGCGGCGGATATTGATTTAGACCGAGTAATGTATGTTCGAATATTTAAAAGAGGTTTTGTTGATGAAAGTGGTTTTATTTTAACCAAAGGATATTGTGATACATATCGTGAATTTAATCCAGATATACTAGATTTGCTGACGATATCTTTAGAAGATTTAGCTAAAAATCCTAAATCTGAAATAGCACCGATTATGAATATTTGGCAATAAAAAAAGGAATGTAGTTAGTTCCTTAGTTTTCTGTGTCGGTTTCTTCAATTATTTCAATAGCTTCAACTGGACAAGAATCGATTGCATTTTGTAATTCTGGAGTATCTAGATTTTCACTGTTTTTAGCATATGATAAATTATCTTGAAAGTCAAAATGATAATTATCAATGGCAATACACATTCCACAACCGATACAAGTATCTTTAACAACTAATTTTTTCATTTCCGCCTCCCTGTATAATTATAGTAAATAGATTTTTAAAAATCAATGATAAATATTTGAAAAATAGGGAATTTATGATATTATTATGATAGAGGTAGCGGTATGAATTCGAGAATGAATAAATATAGTCAAGAAAATAAATTGTCAAGAGTATCTAAAAATGCTTCTTTATATAAAGAGATTAATGAAAGTGAGCTTGACAATTTTAGTGTGAAAAGCAATGCTACAGTTATTGGTAATCAGGAGCCAGAGATAGATATTGAAAAAATTAAAAAGATATTAGATATGAAATATAATGAAGCTCCGAAAAGAAAGAGTATTAGAATTGAACCAAGAACTGAAGAAAAAAATATTGAAGATGACGTACCTACAAAAGAGTATGATTTGAATGTTATACTTGAAAAAGCAAAAGATGAAAAAAAAGAAAGTTATGAAGAAGCACGAGCTAAAAAGCTCAGAAATACTCAATTTGATATTCTAAATAATTTAAACATTGCTAATGATGATGCCGATGAATCTGATAAAATGCCAAGCGAAACAGAAGAAGATGCTCCTGAAATGAGCAAGGCTGAAGAAGATTTAATGGAACTTATTAATACAATTACAATTAATGAAGCTAAAATAAAAGAAGCTCGTGAAAAGGAAAATGATAACTCTAATGATAGTGACCCCTTAGATATTTTAAAAGATTTAAAGGGTAGTGAGGGAACAGCTGTTTATGGAAATATGGCTGAAGATATTCAAAAAGAACTAGCTAAGCAAGAAGAGAAAAATATTGAAGAAAATGTTGAAAAAGAGGAAGAAAAAAAAGAAACAAGTGTTATCGATACCTCTTTTTATACTACAACCAGTTTTGCTAAAAAAGACTTTGAAGATGATAGCGATGACTTTTTGGATGATAATAAATTAAGTATCTGGTTAAAATTACTTATCGCTGCAGTAGTTATTGTATTTGCAGTTGGCTTATTTTTGTTTTTAAGGTCATTTCTCAATTTTTAAACATATTATTTAATATGATAAAACTAAAAAGAAGAAAAGGAAATATATCAAGATTATTAATGGTAGTTATAGTTTTGATATTTTTTTTAACATTTATCATATTTAAATTTTATAGCCAGAAATTAACTCCGAAAATAGTTGAAGTAGCGGAATCAAGAATTAAAAGATTTACAGAGTCGTTTTTGAGCAATAATATAGGTTATGATATTTTAAGTGGCAATGTAATCGATGATATTTTAGTTATATATTTAAATGATGATAATGAAATTCTTTATGTGGATTATAACTTAGAACAAGCTTATTTAGCTTTAAATACTGTAACTGAGGAATTAAATGAATTACTTGTAGATTTAGAAAATGGTCAAATAAGCAATAATACTGACAATAGCATTGAAAATACTAAATATGGTTTAGTTTTAAAAGTTCCCATGTTTATTGCATCAGATTCAGCTTTGCTAGCTAATCTAGGTCCAAATGTATATTTGAAAGTTAATTTTGTAGGTTCTTTACTAACCAATATTAGAAGTCAAATAGTAGATTATGGAATGAATAATGCATTAGTTGAACTCTATGTAACAATAAAAATAACTGAAGAACTATTGTCTCCGGTTACAAAAAATACGATTGAGATAGAGTATGATGTTTTAATTGCTTCTAAGGTCATTAATGGACGCGTTCCAACATTTTATGGGGGTAAAATTGTCGAAGAAAGTGGGATATTATCTATTCCAATTGCAGAATAAATGTGTTATAATCAAAATAGGGTGAGAATATGAATCAAGTTTTTATTAATGAAGCTTTTTCTAAAGCTGTTGATGATTATTTGAAAAGTTCTGACAATGTACAAGGAGTGATGTACAATTCTTTTTTAGTTGTAGTTGTAAGAAGTCTTGTATGTATGTATAGCGAACTTGATATTGTAAACCCTATTGTAGTTGGAGATGTAGATTTGTTATATAATAATTTAACTAAATTTGGATATACTAAAAGTTCACTTTTGATTTTTTTTAGTAACTTGCAACTATTTTATGATATTGAAAAAAATAATATCAATAAAGATAAAAAAGAAAAGAATCCGTACTTTGTTATAGTTCAAAAAGATTTGATAGATATGTTTATTGCGAAAAAATTAAACTTTCATTTAACCGAAGAAGAAACTAAAGAATTTTATGATTTATTATACACACCATTTTCTAAAAATCCTTTAAGAGTTTCTTATAATTTCTTGGTGAGTGCCATAAATGGAAATGATGTTTTAGAAGTAGATAATTATTTTAAAAGCCAAATGCGGGAAAATGTAAAAGTTATTGTTCCCCAAGAAAAACATTACTTAAATGTTAAAGCTTATGAACTTTTGAATTATACAATGGATGATTTAAATCAAATGGATAGTAACGAAATAGAAAGAGTTAATCATCAAATATATGATTATTTTAAAATTAGAGAAAATGCGATTAATAAAGAATACTTGCTAGAAAAAGCAATTGAAGCAATAGAAAGAGAGAAAAACAAAGTAACTTCTGGTAATGGATATGTTGATATTTTGTTAGTTATGAGTATTATATGTACTATAATAATGGTTGTAGGAATTATAACTTTTGTAGTATTGTAAGGGAGAATTATGGAAACTGTTGTAATAGATAACATAAAATATGAAGTAGTTAAAAATTATCGTGATGCTTTAAATGTAGCTGATTTAGAAGGGAAAATTACAGATTATTTTGCGAATTTTGACTATATTTTAGGGGATTATGCATATGGCAAAGTCCGTTTGAAAGGGTTTAATGAAAAAGGTAATAAGTATTATAAACCTATAAATGATTATGCCAAAATAGATGCTTATATTAAAAGTAATTGTGCTTATGATTGTCGACATTTCATTTTGAAAAATTTGCCTGTTGAAAAATAATCATTGTTTTGATATAATTACATATAGAATAGATGAAGGGATTGATTAGTATGGATAAAATCAAGATAAATTTAGCATCTGGCTCGAGCTTAGAGAAACCTTTAGTTTCAGCTTTTAGAAGTAATGGTGCTGAATATGTTGTTTTAGATAACGAAATTAATGGAACTATGGGACTGCCAATTATTTTAGTTTCTAAGCTAGAAAATAATAAATTGGTTAAAATAGTTGATCAAAATGTTGAATGGAATGCTGTTAAAGAAGTATTAAGATTGATTATTGCTGGAAATCAAGTTGATTACATTACAGTAGAACCAATGTTGGCTGCTGATGATATGTTTTTCTCTCAACTTACATTGCCAGTTGCATCTTTTGATGCTTTAAAAAACAATTATAAACCAAATGATGCTACTCAAGCTGGAGGACCAACTTTAGAAGTCGTTGGGGGAAATCCAAACTTTAATCCTGGTGATAATATGGTTCCACCTGCACCTCCGGTCGATTCAGTTTCTCCAGGAGTTGTTAACGTTACACCTCAAGTAGAAACAACCCCTGTAGCTCCAGAGCCTGTAAATCCTATGCCTGCTGAACCAGCTATGCCACAAGCACAAGATGCTCCACAAGTAGAAATGCCTAATACAACTCCAATTGCACCAGTTATGCCAAGTGCTCCTGAATTTGCTCAAAATGTTGCTCCAGTAGAAAATACAATGCCAGAAAATGCTGTTTCAACATCGCCGGTTGTTGAGAATGCCGCTCCAAATGTTGACCCAGTTGTACCAAATGTTGAGCCAATTCCATCAGAACCAAGTACTAATGTCAATAGTGCAATTGATTTAACTGTTGATAAAGAAGCGTTTTTAAAAGCTTGTGAAAACATGTTTGATGCTTTAGTAGCAAAATTTAAAAATTAAATTGATGGTCTAAGAGCCATCTTTTTTTTATATAATTTAGTATGAAAGAAACAATAAAATATTATTATGATATTGATGTTGATAATTTAGAAGAAAGTGATGGTAAATATCACTTCAAATATCAAAATAGAGATTTCTTTTTTGTTTTTTATAGTAGAAGTTTAGAAGAATTGGACGATATTTTATTGTGCGTTAATAACATGAAAGAAAAGGGCATTTTGGTAAATGATTTAATACTTAATAGAAACAATTCAGTTCTTACCAAAGTAGACAATTATAATTACATATTGATGGCTGTTAGTAATTATGATGAAACATATGATATTTTTGATATTACTAATTTAGTTGCTAAATTACATTTGAATATTAAAAGTTCTAAAATTTATCGTAATAATTGGGGAAACCTATGGATGCAAAAAGTAGATTATTTTGAATATCAAATACGAGAACTAGGATTGGATAAATCTGTTATAAAGGATTCATTTAGTTATTATGTTGGCTTAGCAGAAAATGCTATCAGTTATGTTAACAATGCTAATTTTAAGTATGCTAGTTTCAGTGCAATAACTCCGATAGTTTTATCTCACCGACGAATTTTTTATCCAAATTATAAATTGAATTTTATGAACCCTTTATCTTTTATTTTCGATTTAGAGGTTAGAGACATTGCGGAATATTTAAAAGCATTATTTTTTGCTGGTGATAATGCTTTTGAAGCATTAGAAGATTTAAAGAGCTATTTAAAGATTAGAAATTTGTCTATCTATGAAGCCAATATGTTATATGCTAGGTTACTATATCCTTCTTATTACTTTGATATTTACGAGGAAGTTATGAACAAAGATCGTAACGAAGAAGATTTATTAAGTATTATCAAAAAAAGTAGTGAATTTGAACAATTTTTAAAAGAAGCATATTTAGAAATTTCTAAATATGCTTCAATAGAAAAAATTGATTGGCTTACAAATT
>CAZEMQ010000033.1:0-8374 GCA_964513435.1 uncultured Muribaculaceae bacterium | reverse complement strand
TATATTATTGTTGACTAAGTATTAGAAAAAGATATATAATTAATATGAAAAAAGTTTCACATAAGGAGGAATACATGTTAGAGTTAAAAGATATATCTTTTAAAAGAGATAAAAAAACAATATTAGATAATATAAATTTAAGATTAGATGATACTAAATTTTATTGTATTACGGGTCCAAATGGTAGTGGTAAATCAACACTTGCCAAAATAATTATGGGGATTGAAAAGCCAGATTCTGGAAAAATTATTTTGAATGGTCAAGATATAACTCACAAGAGTGTTGATGAAAGAGCAAAATTAGGAGTGGGATTTGCTTTTCAACAACCTATACGCTTTAAAGGTTTGACAGTTTTTGATCTATTGCATTTAGCGACTGGAAAAAAACTTAATCGTGTTACTGCTTGTGAGTATTTATCAAAAGTAGGTTTGTGTGCTTTAGATTATGTTGATAGAGAGATTAACAGTTCTTTATCTGGGGGAGAATTAAAGCGAATTGAAATTGCTACTGTTATTGCCAGAAATCCGAGTGTTGCTATTTTTGATGAGCCAGAAGCTGGTATTGATTTGTGGAGTTTTCAAAATTTAGATAATGTATTTAAAGAATTAGAAGAAAGTTATAAAGGAGTAATTTTAGTAATATCTCATCAAGAAAGAATATTGGAACTTGCTGATGAAATTATTCTTTTAGAAAATGGAAAAATATCTAAAAGTGGAACAAGTAATGAAATGTTAAGTGAGTTATTAAAAAACACGAAATGCTGTAAGAAGGTGAATCAATGAACAAGATAGATAATCAACTATTAACAGAACTATTAGGTAGCGATTATGAAAAAGCAGATGCTTTAAATATTCGTAAGAATGGAAGTAGCATTAAAAGAAGTGTATCACCATATATTGATATTGTATCTAAAGAAAATGGTAGTGGTATTGATGTTTATATCAAAGATGATGTTAAATTTGGAATAGTTCATATTCCTGTAATTATTACAGAAAGTGGCTTAACAGATGTTGTATACAATGATTTTTATGTTGGTAAGAATTCTAATGTCATCATAATGGCTGGTTGTGGAATTCATAATGATTTACATAATGATAGTGAGCATGATGGAATACACCGATTTTTCTTAAGTGAAAATTCCAAAGTAAAATATGTTGAAAAACACTGTGGAAGTGGTAAAGGAAATGGGAAAAAAATACTTAATCCTACAACAGAGATATATATGAAAAAAGGCTCGTTTATGACTATGAATACAACTCAAATAAGTGGAGTTGATGATACAATTAGAATAACTAAAGCTGAGTTAGATGAAGATGCAACTCTAACAATTAATGAAAAAATTCTTACTAGTAATAATCAAAAAGCAAAAACAGCTTTTGATGTAGTTTTAAATGGTGAGGGTGCTAGTACTCATGTAACTAGTAGGAGTGTTGCAACAGATGATTCGTATCAAGAATTTAAATCAAATATTGTGGGAGAAGCTAAGTGTTATGCTCATGTTGAATGTGATGCAATAATTAAAGATAATGCTAGGGTAAAAGCCATTCCAGAAATATACGCTAAAAGTATTGATGCAAATCTTATTCATGAAGCAGCGATAGGTAAGATTGCTGGTGAACAATTACTTAAACTGATGTCTTTGGGACTAAATGAAAAAGAAGCTGAAGCAGCGATAATTGAAGGATTTTTGAAGTAGGAGGGTAAAAATGCCTAATGTTCGTGAGCCAATAAAGACTTCATCTCGGCAGAAAAAACAAAAAATAATTGATACTGGGTTTAAGTTGATGTGTGAAAAAGGATATCATAATGTCTCTTGTATTGATATCGCTAGAGCTTCTAATGTTTCTACGGGAATTATATATCAATATTTTAATGATAAGTTAGATATATTTATAGCAGGAGCTAAAATTTATTCTCAAAAAATTTTATTTCCAGTGTTAAGTGCTACCAAGAATAGACAGATAACCCGTGATAATTTCGATTTAATATTAAGAGAAATGATAAGAGAAATTATATCAGCTTATACATCGAGTAAAAATTTTCATCAAGAATTTAGACTCATGAGTTGTCTAAATAAAGAAGTAGCAGATATTTTCAATTATAGTGAAGAACAAGCAACCGAAGAATTAGTAAATCAATTTCCTAATTGTTCGTGTATTAAAGAAAAAGTTCATTTGATGATTAATTTAATTGATAATTTATGTCATGAATTAATTTGTCATCAACATCAAAACTATGACTATGAATTTATGCAAGAAGAAACAATAAGATTAATAAAATTTATGATGGAGGATGTTTATGAAAACTGAAAAAAATATTATGATAGCTTTTATACTTAATTTAGGATTTTCGATTTTTGAAATTGTGGGAGGATTATTAACTAATAGTATTGCTATTATTTCTGATGCTCTTCATGATTTTATCGATGCTTTTAGTATAGGTTTATCCCTAATATTAGAGAAAAAGAGTAAAAAGAAACCAAATTATAAATACACCTATGGTTATGTTAGATATTCTGTTTTAGGTGCCTTTATAACAACTTCATTCCTAATAGCAGGTTCAATAGTTGTTATCATCGGTGCTATAAGTCGTTTATTTAATCCAGTTGAAGTAAATTATAATGGAATGATTATTATTTCAATAATTGGTATAGTCATCAATTTTATTGCAGCATATAAAACTAGAAAAGGAGATTCTTTAAATCAAAAGTCTGTTAATTTGCATATGCTTGAAGATGTTCTCGGTTGGGTTGTAGTGTTTATTGGTTCAATATTGATGCGTTTTACTAATATATTTTATATTGATTCAATAATGAGTATAGGTATTGCATGTTATATTTTATTTCATGCTTTAAAGAATTTGAAAAAAGTATTAGACTTGTTTTTGGTTAAAACACCAGCTGGTGTGGAAATTGAACATCTAAAAGAAGGGTTGTTAAGCAATAAAAATGTAATTGATATTCATCATATTCATATTTGGAGTCTTGATGGATATCATAATTATGCGACATTACATGTTGTTAGTGATTATTCAAATATTCAAAGTTTAAAAAAGAAAATAAAAGAAAAACTAGAAGAAGAAGGAATAGTTCATAGCACAATTGAATTTGAAAGTTCTAAAGAAAACTGCTTAGAGCATGATTGTGAGCCAAGTGTTGTTAGTGGACATAATCATAATCATTAACTGTAAAGCTCTTTGGAGTTTTCTTTTTTTTCTTGACTTAGAGCCTAGTCCAGCGTGTATTATATAATTAGATAGGAGGAAAATTATGGCTTACGGGTATATTAAAAAATTAGATGAAAATGTTACTAGAGAACATGTTCGATTTGTAACTCGTTATGGTATTTTTTTAGCAGGGGATTTATATTATAGTAAGGATATCGATGAAAGTAAAAAGTATCCTGCTTTAATAGTTGGGGCTCCATATGGTGGGGTAAAGGAACAAGGTCCTTGTATCTATGCTGATAATTTAGCGAGACGTGGTTTTGTTGTTTTAACATTTGATCAAGCATTTATGGGAGAATCAGGTGGAGAACCAAGACATGTATCATCACCAGATATATTTGTGGAAAGTTTTAGTGCTTGTGTTGATTATTTAGGAACTAAGGTTTCATTTGTTGATCGAGATAAAATCGGAGTGATTGGTATTTGTGGTTCGGGAGGATTTGCTTTGTCTGCTGCTCAAAGTGATACAAGAATAAAAGCTATTGCTACTGTTAGCATGTATGATATGACTGTAGCTTCAAGGTTAGGAATGGATGCGAAAACTATTTTGAATACAAAAGAGAAGCTATCTAATCAGAGGTGGACTGATGCTGAAAATGGTTATCCTGAATTTGTTCCCTCTTTCCCTTTAGAACCCCTAAGTGAAGTTCCAAAAGGTATGGAAGAACCAAATGCAGAATGGTTTAGATTTTATGCTATTAAAAGAGGACATCATCCTAATGCAAGGGGAGCTTTTACTACTACTAGTAATTTAGCTATGATGAATTTTAAGTTGTTAGATTATATCGAAGAAATATCACCAAGACCAATTTTATTTGTTATTGGGGATAGAGCTCATTCTAAATTCTTTAGCGAAGATGCTTATAATATGGCTAAAGAACCAAAAGAAATATATGTAGTTGATGATGCTGAACATATTGATTTATATGACAAAGAAGATCGTATTCCTTTTAATAAACTAGAAGAGTTTTTTAAAACTAACTTAAAATGAAAAAACAATATGTAATTATAATATCTTTATTAGTTATACTTGGAATAGTATTATTTATCTATTTTAATGCTAATATTGAAAAAAATACTATAAATAAAGGAGAAGAAATAATGTTTAATATAACTATTGATAATGTTACATTAAATGGAGTACTATATGAAAATGCAACTAGTAAAGAGTTATTAGAAAATTTGCCCCTTACTCTTAATATGCAAGAGTTAAACGGTAATGAAAAATATGTTTATTTAGATTTTTCATTGCCTACTGATGCTCAAAGTGTTAATACTATTAATGCTGGTGATATTATGCTTTATGGGGATAATTGTTTAGTTATATTTTATGAAACATTTACTACAAATTATCAATATACTAAAATAGGTTATATTGAAGATGTTGAACAATTAAAAGAGTTATTAAATGCTAATAGTGTAGAGGTTTTAATTACAAGCACAGAATAATCTGTGTTTTTCTTTGGCATTATAATTCAATATATTATATAATATTGATGGAGGATATGATGAAGAAAATTGTTTTAAAAATATCTGGTATGACTTGTAGTGCTTGTTCATCGGGGTTAGAAAAATATTTAAGTCATCAAGAAGGGATTAAGAGTGCTAGTGTTAATTTAGTGTTATCACTAGCAACAATTGAATACGAGGATATAAAATTAGAAGTTATAGAAAAATATATCGAAGATGCTGGTTTTAAGAGTTTGGGAGAATTTAAAAATATAAGTGATTTGGAAAGTAAAAATTCTGATAAAATAAAATTAATAATTTTTGGGATACTTATCATTTTACTTATGTATATTTCAATGTATCATATGTTTAATTTGCCAAGTCTTTTCATGGTTAATTACGATAATCCAGTAATATTAGCAACAACAATGCTTTTCATTACAATGGCTTTTTTATATTTTGGATATGATATTTTAAAAATGGGAATTAAAAACTTAATACATCGCATTCCTAATATGGATACATTAGTAATGTTTAGTGTTATCTTTAGTTTCTTATATAGTCTTTATGGCTATATTCAAATAATTATGGGGGATACTTCATTTTTACATAATTTATATTTTGAATCAGCATGTATGATAATTTATTTTATTAAGTTAGGGAGATTTATTGAAGCTATTAGTAAAGATAAAACTAAGAATGCTTTAAAAGAATTAGTACAAATAACTCCAGATTATGCAATATTAAAAAGAAATAATGAAACAATAAAAGTAACTATTGATGAAGTTAAAATAGGTGATATTTTAGTTTCTAAAGTGGGAGAAAAGATTGCTGTTGATGGTATTGTAACTAATGGTAAAACATATGTTGATGAATCTTTTATTACAGGAGAGTCTGCACCAGTTTTAAAAAGTGTTGGTAACAAAGTTATAGCAGGATCTATTTTATATGATGGTTATATTGAATATAAAGCAGAACGAATAGGCAAAAAGTCAACGATATCTGAAATTATTGAAATAGTTATTAATTCTACAAATAGTAAGACTAAGATTCAAAGATTAGCAGATAAAATAAGTGGCTATTTCGTTCCAATAGTTTTAATTATTGCAAGTATAAACTTTCTCATACAATTAATATCTGGTTTGCCATTTAGTGATGCTTTAACACATTTTGTAACAATTATGGTGGTTGCTTGTCCTTGTGCTTTAGGTTTATCTGTGCCTTTAGTAGTAGTGGTAAGTAATGGCTTATGTGCTAAAAAGGGTTTGTTTTTACGAAATAGTGAAGTAATTGAGAATATGCAAAAAATTAATACAATAGTTTTTGATAAGACAGGAACACTTACTTATGGGAAGTTAAATGTTTATAAAATGTTTAATTATAGTGATTTAACGAACGAAGAGATTTTAAATATTGTATCTAGCATTGAAGCATTATCGAACCATCCAATTAGTACAGCCTTTCAAGGTGGTAATTTAAAAGTTAATAACTTTAAAGTTTTGCCTGGTGAGGGTATAACAGGATCTATTGCTGGAAAAAAATATTATTTGGGTAATAAGAATATGCTTAGTAATTTAAAAATAAAGGTTAATGATAATAAAGATTTTGATTATTTAACTAATAATGCTTGTAGTATTATCTATGTTGTTCAAAATAAAAAAATATTAGCTTTAATTGGGGTAAGAGACACAATCCGTAAAAATATTAAAGAAGTAATAAAAGAGTTTACTTCAAATGGTATTGAAATTATCATGTTAACTGGAGATAATAAGGTTACAGCAAATATTGTTGCTAAAGAAATAGGTATAACTAATATTATCGCCGATGTTTTACCTCAAGATAAAGCTAAGCACATTGATGATTTAATTAAAGAAGGAAGAAGTGTTGTCATGGTTGGTGATGGAATAAATGATGCTCCTGCTTTAGTCAAATCAACCATTGGTATTAGTATTAATGATGGTACAGATATAGCAGCTGATTCATCAGATGTAATTTTGATGAACAATGATATTAGCAATATTTTGGATTTAATTAAAATTAGTAAAAGAGCAATGCGAAAAATAAAACAAAATCTCTTTTGGGCATTTATCTATAATATTTGTATGATACCTATAGCTGCAGGATTATTAAGTGGTATAGGAATTAATATGAATCCAATGTTTGCAAGCATTGCAATGACTTTAAGTAGTTTAACTGTTGTTTTAAATTCATGGATTTTAGGGAGGATGAAAATATAATGGAATATGAATTAAAAATAAATGGCATGAAATGTATGGGATGTGTAAATCGTATCAATAATGTTTTAAGTTCTATTAAAGGCATAGAATCATTTAATATATCTTTAGAAACTAAGACAGTAACTGTTATTGTTAAAAAAGAAAAAGTATTAGATGAAGTAATTGCTAAGATTGAAAGTTTAGGATTTGAAGTAGAAAAATGATTAATAGGAAAACGATGAACAAAGTAAAGGAGTTTAATTTATAATGACTATGGATGAAATTAGAAATAAAATCATAAATTTAAAAAGTGATGAAGAAATACAATCTTTTGTAAAAGATAGAATTGCTGAGTTAGAAAATAATAGTGTGGAAGTAACGGTAGGACAAGGGTATACTGATTCTTTTTCAGAATATATTTCTGATAAGGTGCACTATAAACCTGCTGCAAAAATTGATGAGAAAGAATGTCCAGATTTAGTTTATGATGATTTAACCCCATATTATGATTTAGTTAAAGAACTTAAAGATGGTAATTATTCAGTACTTACACTATTTACAACTATTTTTTCTCTAGTTCGTGATTATTTGCCATTTGATGATATAGGATTAGGAAGAGCTATGACTTATTTTAACTCTGAGGGAAACCGCGTATCAATTAAAAGTGTACGAGATAATGAATGTGCTTTTTGTTCTGAAAAAGCTGGTATGGCTCATAATTTATTTAAGTTTTTAGGAGTTGATTCGGAAGTAATTTGTGGAGCTAGAGATAAAGAATTACATGCTTATAATATGATTTATCCAAATGGTTATGGTAATGAACCAATGATTTTATATGATCCATCAGATTTTGTAAGTTTTATTAAAGATGATAAAAAAATATCTTTTGGTTACTTTAAAGCATTTAAAAAAGAAGATTATGAGTCTTTTAAACAAGGTATTCCAACTGAACTTGATTTAAGTAAAACAGAAAAAAATTATCGGAGGCTTTATGGAAGTGCACTAGATGGTTATGAGTTTAAAGATGAGCGTCATATATATGTTTATGGGGAGTATGCTGGTAGAGATTATGTTGATAATCTTGGTGGTGGAAGAAAATAAATATGAAAGTACTAAGCATAATAGAACCATATGCATCTTTAATTAAAGATGGTAAAAAGAAAATAGAAACACGTAGTTGGAAAACAAATTATCGAGGAGAACTTTATATTCATGCTAGTCTAACTAAGCAAAAAATCCCATCAAGGGTACTTCCCTTGATTGATAAAGATAATTTGAGTTATGGTTATATTATTGGCAAGTGTAATCTCATAGATTGTGTATATATGACCGAAGAATATGTTTTAAAAATGCAAAAAGAAAATTATCAAGAGTATATATGTGGGGAATATAAAAAGGGACGATATGCTTGGGTTTTAGATAATATTGAACCCCTAGATACTCCGATTAAAGCAAAGGGGCAACTGGGGATATGGAATTATATT
>CAZEMQ010000032.1:0-8519 GCA_964513435.1 uncultured Muribaculaceae bacterium | reverse complement strand
CTAAAATAAAAGAGTGATTAAAATTTAAAGTTTGTTTCTATATATTTTTCATATAAACTGCGACATTCATCGCCATCCATCGCTGGTACATCTTTAAAAAAGTTATCAATACCTAATTTTGTGTACTTTTCATCACCCATTTTATGAAAAGGTAAAAATTCAATCCTTTTTATATTGGGTAATGTCTTTAAATAAGTAACTAGCTTAGTCATATAATCATCATTATCATGTATACCAGGAACAACCACTTGCCTTATCCATAAATCTTTATTATGTTTTTTTAATGCTTCGACAAATTTTAAATATTCATCCATACTATGACTAACTAAATCTTGATATCCTTCTTTAGTTAAATGTTTTATGTCCAAAATTACTAAATCTACCAAATCTAATATTTCATCATATTTTCCTATACCAACTCCAGCAGTATCTAAAGCAATATGAATACCTTCTTCTTTTAAAGCTTTAGATAATTCGATTAAAAAGTCGACCTGAAGAAGTGGTTCTCCCCCCGAAAAAGTAACTCCTCCATTACCTTTAAAATACGGTTTAAACCTTTTTATTTTCTTTATTAATTCATCAACATCAATATTATCTTTTTGCCGAAAAAACATCTCTGGATTATGGCAAAATTTACAACGTAAAGAACACCCATTAAAAAATACTACTACCCTAATACCAGGACCATCAACTAAACCAAAAGATTCTATTGAATTAACACTTGCTTGCAAGTTTTTATAATTTTTCATGGAATGTCCTAGCAATTACTTCTTCTTGTTGCTTTTTGGTTAAACGACTAAATCTTACCGCATATCCAGATACTCTAATTGTTAAAAGTGGATATTTATCGGGATTATTCATCGCTTCAATCAAGGTTTCTCGATTTAAAACATTAACATTTAAATGATGTGCCCCTTGACTAAAGTAACCATCTAAAACATTGACTAAGTTTTCTACTCTTTCATCTTCCGTTTTTCCAAGTGTTGCAGGAACAATTGAAAATGTATTAGATATTCCATCCTGACAACAATCTTTATATTTTATTTTCGCAACAGAATTTAATGATGCTAAAGCTCCACTCGTATCCCGTCCATGCATTGGATTAGCTCCCGGAGCAAATGCCACACCAGCCTTACGTCCATCTGGAGTTGCTCCAGTTTTTAAGCCATACACAACATTTGAAGTAATTGTTAAAACCGACAATGTCACAACGGCATCTCGATATGTTTTATGTTTACAAAGTTCATCATAAAACTTTTGCACTACTTCCAAAGCAATGCTATCTACTCTATCATCATCATTACCATATTTAGGATAATCTCCCTCAATTTCAAAATCAATTGCTATACCATCTTCATTACGAATTGGTTTAACTTTAGCATATTTTATCGCCGAAAGACTATCAGCAACAACTGATAAACCTGCTACCCCATATGCCATAAGTCTTCGAACTTCAGTATCATGTAATGCCATTTGACCAGCTTCATATGCATATTTATCATGCATGTAATGTATGATATTCATAGCTCCAGAGTAAATACGTGCTACTTCTTCTAATACTTTAAAGTAAGCTTTCTTAACAGTATCATAATCAAGTATCTCATCAGTAATTTTAGGAACATTTAAAATCTTATCACCTTTAATTTCATCAACGCCCCCATTAATAGCATACAATAAAGCTTTAGCTATATTTGAACGAGCTCCAAAAAATTGCATATCTTTACCAACACGCATTGCTGATACACAACAAGCAATAGCATAATCATCACCATATATCGGACGCATTATATCATCATTTTCATATTGAATAGCATCTGTCTTAATACTCATACGTGCACAATATTTCTTGAAGTGTTCTGGCATTTTTTCACTCCATAAAACAGTCATATTAGGTTCTGGAGCTGGATCTAAATTAGTAAGTGTATGAATAATTCTATAACTAGTTTTAGTTACTAAATGCTTACCATTTTCACTTACTCCCCCGATAGAACAAGTAACCCAAGTTGGATCTCCAGAAAATAATTCATCATAATCTGGTGTCCGTAAGTGTCTTACAAGTCGAAGTTTAATAATAAATTGATCAATTAACTCTTGAGCTTCTTCTTCAGTTAAAATTCCTTCATCAATATCTCTTTTAATATAAATATCAAAGAAAGCATCAACTCGACCTAAACTCATCGCTGCTCCATTATTTTCTTTAACTGCAGCCAAATACGCTAAATAGGTCCATTCAATAGCTTCAAAAGCATTGCTCGCAGGTTTACTAATATCAAAGCCATATTTCAAAGCCATTTGTTTCATTTCATCCAAAGCCCGATATTGCATTGATATATCTTCTCGTAGTCTAATCAAATCATCAGTCATTTCTCCCGTTAAGGCTTCAAAATCTTCTTTTTTCTTTTCCATCAAAAAGTCAATACCATATAAAGCAACCCTTCGATAATCACCAATAATTCTTCCTCTACCATAAGCATCAGGAAGTCCTGTTAAAAGCCCAGCACTTCTAGCTTTCTTAATTTCTGTTGTATAAGCATCAAAAACCCCTTGATTATGTGTTTTTCTAAAAGCATTAAAATATTTATCAATCTCTGGATTTAGCTTATATCCATAAGCATCAAGTTCTTGATAAACCATTCTAATACCCCCATAAGGATTGACAATTCTTTTTAAAGGAGCATCAGTTTGAAGACCTACAATTACTTCATTTTCTCTATCAATATAACCTGCTTCATAATTATTTATTCCTGAAACACGATCAGTATCAATATCTAAAACGTGTTTTTTTAACTCTTCTTTGAGTAAATCTTCACATTTACTCCAAACATTTTTAGTCTTTTGCGTTGGTTTAACCAAAAATGCTTCATCTTCATCATACGCCGAATAATTAAGTTGAATAAATTCTTCAACATTAATTTCTTTATTCCATTTTCCTTTTTTAAAATTTTTCCACATATCCATATCCCTCATCCTTTCATGCATTACCATTATAGTATATCTTGTAAATAAAATCTACTATTTTTTTCATTTTTAAAATTTTCCTTTTTTTAAAAATTAAAAAAACCAACCATTTTATCTAATATTATTTTTTTCAAAAATGGTTGTTTTTTCCCTAAATATCCTAAAAATTAACTTTCTATCAAAAATTTACACAAATTTACATTTTTCAATTTTTGAAAATTTTTGTTTTTTATTTCATTGCATTTTCAATTAATTTATCCAATATTTCTGAATAGCTAATATTCATATTTTCAAGCATTTTTGGATACATGCTAATATCAGTAAATCCTGGAATAGTATTTATTTCGTTTAAGTACAATTCATTACTTGTTTTATCAACAAAGAAATCAACTCGAGCCATACCTTTAGCATCAACAACTCTAAAAGCTTTTTTTGCAACATTTTGAATTTCTTTTAGTAAATCAGCATCGATTTGTGCTGGAATAGCAATTTTAGACTTACTACTTTTGTACTTAGAGTCATAACTGTAAAATTTTGTTGCTGATTTTATTTCTCCAGGAATTGAGACCAAATCATTTAATATTGCACATTCAATTTCTCTTGCATCAATTGCCTTTTCGATGAGTATTTTTACATCATGCTTACGTGCTTCATATAAAGCAACATTTAACTCATCTTGATTACTAGCATTATTTATGCCCACTGATGAACCACTATTTGCAGGCTTAACATACACAGGATATCCAAATTTTTCTCTAATAAGTTTATCGATATCTAACACAGTAACACATTTTACATTAAATGCCTCATCGATATAGAAAAAGTCATTGTTTTCATGTTTTATATATAAACTCGGAGTGACATTTATACCACTATTTTTTAAAACAATTTTAGTATATACTTTATCCATACAAATACTGCTCGCTAGAATATCTGGCCCAACACAAGGTATATCAAGCATTTTAAGTAATCCTTGAATAGCACCATCTTCACCATAAGTCCCATGCATGACTGGAAAAACACAATCTAAGTTTTTCAAATATTTAAAAACATTATTTATTGCTTTAATATTACTAGGAACTTCCCCAATTTTATATATCTTTATATTATCTAACACTTCATACCAATCATTAGATTTATCAATATATATTGGATATACATCATATTTTTTCTTATTTAAATTTTTTAACACATAAGATGCACTTACAACTGAAACATCATGTTCTTGAGATTTGCTCCCAAAAATTATACCTATTTTCATTATCTCTCCTTATTTAATGTTTGCTACTATCTCTCCAAAATTCAATGAATTACTAGCTTTAACCAATATTTTATCATCTCTTTTCTTAATTTCATTTATAAGTTTAATCGCATCTTTATTATTAGAAAAGTGATAACTATTTTCTGCTAAGAAACCTAATTTTAAAGCTTCTTCATTAATATATTTAGCATAATCTCCAACAGTAATTAAGATATCTATATTCTCTTCAACAATCAAATTTCCAATATCTCGATGTAATTTTTCTGAATACTTACCTAATTCTCGCATTGTCCCTAAAACAGCAATTCTTCGACCATCTAAATTACCCAAATACTTAATAGCATAATTCATTGAATCGTAATTTGCATTATAAGAGTCATCAATAATCATAATATCCTCATTATCAATTATATTCATACGATTACTACTTAATTCAAAGTTTTTAATCCCTTTTTGAACACCTTTAACATCAATATCAAAAACATTAGCAACAGCAATAGCAACCAAAGAATTATAAATAAAGTGTTCTCCTCCAACTAAAACTTTATATTCTTCACCATTACAACTAAAACTACTACCATTTTTTAAGACTTTGATATCACTAGCTTGAAAATCACTAGCATTTTCTACACCCACTGTTAAAATATTATATTTATCCTTGTTTTTTATATACCAATCATGTAGTAAATCATTATCATTATTAATAACCACTACACCATCATCACTTAATCCTTCTAATATTTCTAATTTAGCTCGCAATATATTTTCTCTACTTCCTAAATTTCCAATATGAGCTGTTCCAACATTTGTAATAACTACAACACTAGGAAGAGCTATATTAGTTAAGTAACTAATTTCCCCTAGATGATTCATACCCATTTCTAGCACTAAAACTTCACTACTATCATCGAGTGCTAAAACCGTAAGGGGCAACCCTAAATGATTATTTTGATTACCAATCGTCTTTTGAGTTTTATAGCGAGACTTTAAAACACTGTAAATAATATCTTTAGTTGAAGTTTTACCAGCACTACCTGTAACAGCAACCACAGGAATCTTAAACAAAGATCTTTTATATTTAGCTAAATTTCCTAAAGCTTTAATAGTATCTTCAACAACTACAATGCTTTTATCGTTTTTCGCCAAATATTCTTCATCTTCTTCATTATATTGATAATTATCTAATATAACTAAACTTGCCCCTTTATCAAAAGCATCTTTATAAAATAAATTGCCATCAGTATTTTCTCCCTTTATTCCAATATAACAATCTCCTTCATTTATTTTACGTGTATCAATTTTAAAAGATTTTATATCGCAATCTATTTTATTATAAATTTTTATTACATCAATATGTTCATATATAGCATTAGTTTTCAATATTCTCACACCCTTATAACATTATACCTTATCTAAATATATTTGTATACAAATTAGCAAAACTATCTACCAATCTTATGTCCAATTTAGAAAGTATTTCTTTTGGTATTTCTTCTAAATCACTAGCATTATCCTTAGATATATATACCACTTTTATATCCTCATTATATGCTCCGATTAATTTTTCTTTTAACCCACCAACTTTTAAAATCGTTCCATTAAGTGATAATTCACCAGTAAAAGCTATATCACTAGAAATTTTTTTATCTTCTAAAAGAGATACTAAAGCAACTGCTATACTAAGACCTGCTGATGGTCCATCCTTTTTAGTAGCAGCATCCAAAAAATGAAAATGCAAATCAACATTATTAAGATTATGCTTATAATTACTCTTAACATAAGATAAAACAACTTGAACACTTTCTTCCATTATTTTTCCAACACTACCAGTAATCTTTACATTACCGCTTCCTTTATATGAAGTAACCTCAGTTGTAGTTACAACACCTCCGAGTGGGGTATATGCTAAAGAATTTACCACTCCCGCAACATTTTCTTGGATAATGTTTCTACCAAATTTAGGATTACCTAATAATTTTATCACTCTATCTTTAGTAATACTTTTAATATTATTAATAGCTATTTTTCTTACCAATGAACTAAGTACTCTATCTAAATCCCTAACACCCGCTTCTTTAGTATAGGAATTAATTATAAAATATATTACATCATCACTAAATTTTAATTTGTCATCAACTATTACATGTTCTTTATAAATACGAGGTAACAAATATTTCTTAGCAATATCTTTTTTCTCAAATAAAGTATAACTATTTAACTCAATTATTTCCACCCTATCTAACAAAGTTTTTGGAATATCTCCAATATTATTTGCGGTAAGTATAAATAAAACATTACTTAAATCGAATTGTTCTTCGATGTAATTGTCAGTAAAATACTTATTTTGAACAGGATCTAATATTTCTAATAATGTACTTGCAGGATCTCCTTTATAATCCTTTACCATTTTATCTACTTCATCAATTAAAATAACAGGATTATTGCTTTTACATTTATTTAGTCCTTGAATTATTTTTCCTGGAGAAGCAGCTAAGTAAGTTCTTCTTGACCCAATTAATTCAGTTGAATCATTCAATCCACCAACACTAATTTTATAAAATTTACGGTTTAATGCATTGGCAATCGACATAGCAATACTTGTTTTACCTACTCCCGGAGGACCAACTAAACAAATAATCGGACTAGTTATATTTTTATTGATATTTTTTACAGCTACATATTCTGTAATTCGACTTTTTATTTCTTCTAAACCATAATGAGATTCATTTAAGGCACTTAAAACTTGATTAAAATTAGCATTTTCTTTAGTACTTTTATTCCATGGTAAACTTAGCATATATTCGATATAATTTCGTAATATGCTTATCTCTGGACTATTTTCATGCATCATTTCAAACTTGTCTATTTCATGTTCAATCTTTTCTCTTATCTTTTTATCTATTTTTAATTTAGCTAATTCTTCTTTAAACTTTGTTCCTTGTTCTTCTTGCCAAGAATTATCTCCCAGTTCCTTTTTTATTACTTTAAGTTTTTCCCGCAACACAAATGTTCTTTGATCATTACCTAAATTATCATTTACTTTTTCATCAATTTCATCATCTAATTCTGTTATTTTTATATCCTCAGTCATATCAGAAATCAAAGCTTTAGCTCTTTTAATAGGATTAATATTTTGCATATATTCTAACTTCTTAGTTATATCAAATGGCAAATAAGATGCAATAGCATCGGTTATTTTAGCTAAATCAGTTTGATTATTTACAAAAGCTAATATATCATTTGAAGCACTATCAGTTACTTCAATATATTTTTTTAATGTATCAGTTAACTTACGTAATATAGCATTTTGTTCTTCAGGGATAAGTGATGGAACTTTGATATACATTGCTTCACTAAATAAAATATCATCAGCTCCACTATAGTATTTATTTACTGCTACTCTCTTGATACCTTGCAATTTAACTTGTAAACCATCACGAACTGCAATCTTGCTTCTAACAATAGCAATAACACCAACCTTCGGCAAATCATCAACACTTGGTTCTTCTTCTTTAGCATCAATCGGGGCAATAACCAAAACTTCCCCTTTATGATTAAGACTAGCTTCTCTTAGAGCTTTCTCACTAATAACATTATTCAATTTTAATTTAATTTCCTGATTAGGAAGGATTACTAAATTTTTCAATATGATTACTGGTACATTAAACATGTGAATACCTCCCAAACTCAAAAGTTATTATAATGGTTTTAATTTCTTTTGTAAAGTCTTAGTTTATTTTTGGAACAAATTTGCAATTTCCCTTAAAATATGATAAAATATTGCCAGAAATGAGAGGGAAATTGTTTATGAACGAAAACATTCAAAAAAAATATTATGAAAATGGTTTTATAATTACAGATGCATGGCATTTTCACCGTGAATTAGAAGCAACTAAGAATACGCCAGAATCTATTTTTAATCAAATGATCGATTTACAAAGTAAAGCTAATATTGCTCCGATTATCGATGGTTTTTCTCAAAAAATGAATACTTTCATCGATAAATTAAACGAAATAGCTGACAGAGATGAATACATTCAACAATCACAAAGTGCAGCATTATCTAAATTCCGCACTGAAATGACTCATTTGTATCATGTTTTTTCAGCATATCGCAAATATCAATTAGCTGAACAAAATTATTTGACTTACAAAGAAGAAAGCCAAATAGAAAAAAGACGTATTCAAAAAGAATTATATGAATTAAACAAGCAAAATTTAAGTCCTGAAGAAAAAAATCAAAGAGCTATTGAGCTTACCAATGCTTTATCAGCAACCAAAAAAGAATATAAAGATGCTG
>CAZEMQ010000031.1:0-8698 GCA_964513435.1 uncultured Muribaculaceae bacterium | reverse complement strand
AAAAGCGGTGAACCCAGCCATTAAATTGGGACTTAAAAAAGAGTAGGAGTTTTAAACTCCGTTTTTATTTTGATTTTTTTTGCATATATATTGTTGACACACATACAAAAGTTTGCTATTATTTATATCGGAGGGGGATTATGAAAAAAATAAAAATTATAAAAGTTAATAGCGATTACTGTGATTATTTACGTGATTTTGATGACAAGGTGCCATATAATAAAGGAGCAAAAGGGCTACGACCTTTTGTCGGTATATTATTTAATATTGGTGAAGTAGAATATTTTGCACCTTTAACTAGTCCAAAAGAAAAACATAGAAAGATGAAGAATTCAATAGACTTTATGAAAATTGATAACGGGAATTTGGGAGCTATAAATTTTAATAATATGATTCCTGTAAAAAGAGAAAATTATACTCTCGTTAATTTAAATGTTAGATTGAAAAATGCCATCGATAAAAAATATTACAAATTACTATCTGAACAATTGGATTGGTTAAATGCTCATAAATTGCAAATTGAGGAGGTATCTCATAAGCTTTACGATTGGTCCATTGCTGATAGATTGCCTAAAAATGTAAAAAAGCGTTGTTGCAATTTTAAACTATTGGAACAAAAATGCCAAGAGTATTTAATTAGTGTCTAAGTTAAAATTATAGATGTAAACAGTAATACTAATTATATTTATTATTGTTTTTTTAGTGGTATAATAGTGTTAGCAGGGAGAAGTAATGAAAAAATATAAATTAAAAAAATATAATGTATTACTATTTACTTTTATAATTCTAATGGTTTTAGAATTATCTTTTAGGTTGCTAGTAAATATTACAATTTTAAATATTAGTTTTTTATATGTCACATTATATAATTTATTTGCTTCTTTATTAATTAGTTTTTTAGTTACGTGGGGAAATAATGTTTTTAATAAAGTTTTATATTATATATTGATATTTTTAATTACTCTTATTTATGCTATAGAATTATGTGTTTATAAAATGTTTGGTTTTTATTTTGATTTATCCTTAATCGGAGCAACAGATCAAGTAGTTAGTTTCGCTGGTGATGGATTTAATTTAGTAATTGAAAATATTTATGGAGTATTATTGTTGTTTTTGCCATTCGTTTCATTACTTATTTTTATAAACAGGATTGCTGTTAGAAAACAAGAAGTAAAATGTAATATAAGTAAGCTAGTGGGAGCGATGTTAGTTTATTTAGCATTTCTTGGGTGTTTGTTTATAAATAGTGATACTATTAATTCTGCAAAATATTTATATTTTGATATTAATAATAATGAACTCAATATTCATAAATTCGGAGTATTAAATTCTCTTAGGATTGATATTAAACGGAGTATATTCGGTTTTTCAATTACTGTTTCTAATGAATATGCTAATCCATATGAAGATGGGGATGTAGAAGTTACGTATGATTATAATAATTTGGATATCGATTTTGATTCTTTGATTGCTAGTGAAGAAGATGATATAATTAAAATGATGCATGAGTATTTTCAAAATGAAAGTGGGACACTTCAAAATGAATATACTAGCTTTTTTGAAGGTAAGAATTTGATTTTGTTTATGGCTGAAAGTTTCAATGAAATTGCTGTTAGTGAAGAACTTACTCCAACGCTTTATAAATTGGTTAATAGCGGATTTGTTTTTGAAAATTTTTATACTCCAACGATTAGTAGCACTATTGGTGGAGAATTTCAAGAGCTGACAGGATTGATTGCTACATCGGGATTTCTATCACCTTGGAAAAGCGGAGAAAATTATTATCCATTTGGTATTGCAACAGTTTTTCAAAATATGGGATATAGTACTTATGCTTATCATAATCACACTTATACTTTCCAAAGTCGCAATAAGTATTTGAATGCTTTAGGATTTGATAATTATTTGGGGTGTAAAAATGGTTTAGAAGATAAAATAAATTGTAATCAATGGCCAGAATCAGATGTTGAAATGATTAGTGCAACTATAGATGATTATATTGATAGTGAAGAGAATTTTATGGTTTATTATGTAACTGTTAGTGGTCATGGAGATTATGGATTTGATTATAGTGCGATGTCAAGGAAACATAAAGATGCAGTAGCTGATTTAAATTATTCAGAAAAAGTCTTAGCATATCTAGCTGCTCAAATAGAGCTAGATCAAGCTTTAGAATTATTGATTGAAAAGCTAGATGAAGCTGGGATATTAGAAGATACGGTTATTGCTTTAGTTGGAGATCACTATCCATATTATCTTACTATTGATGAAGTAAATGAAGTAGCAAGTTATGAAAAAGATAGTGTAGTTGAAGTAAATAGAAGTAATTTTATATTATGGAATAGTGCTATGGAGACAGTATATGTTGATAAAGTAGGAAGTCAAATAGATGTTTTGCCAACAATATATAACTTATTTGGAGTTGAATATGATTCTAGACTTATTATTGGCAATGATATTTTATCAACTACTCCAGGGCTAGCGATATTTGGAAATGCTTCTTGGGTTAGTGATATAGGAACATACTTTGCTAATACTGGTGAGTTTGTAAGTAATGATGGAAGTGAGGTTGATAGTGATTATATAAAATATATGAATAATATTGTAAGTAATCGGATTATGATGAGTAGATACATTATGCAATATGATTATTATAGAAAGGTATTTGGTGATTAAGTGATGGATAAAAAGAAAGCATTAGATATAATAAGCACAAGAGCTAGTGATGAAGAAATAGAGAGAAGAATAGCTGCTGTGGTAGGTGGTAATAATTCGATAAGATATCAATACCAACATGTTTCTTTAGAATATGTAATGGCAAATCCTCAAGAGTATATTATACCAGAGTGCTTGCTGGCATGTGAACTTTTATGGGATAAGAATATTGAAACATTTATGGTTAGTAATTATGATGATAACCATCTGTATGTTCTTTTAGATGATTTGTCGGATGAAAATTTATCTATTATTAAAGATTTGTCAAAGACTGATTCCAGATATTTTTGGGATGGATATAGACATACGTGGGGTATTGGTGGTTCAAGTGTACAATCAAGTGAAGAATTAGCTGAGTTAACTAATGTATTTGTGTTACAAGATACTAATAAATATCAGACTGAAGAAGAGTTTTTAGACAGTTATAAAAGGACTGGAGGAAAATCGACTATTGATGAATATGGTTATATAGTAAGTGGGTATAATCCAGATTTAGCAAATGCAACTTTAGAAGAAGCTCTTATGAAAACTAATTCTATTGATTTATATATTCCAGAAGAGGGAAGAATATATGATAGTCCAATGTATTTAAAGTGGCATAATAGATATAAAGATTCACTAAATGAGACAACATCAAGGAAATAGGGAGGTTAGTATGTGCGGAATTGCAGGGATTGTAACTAGAAGAAAAGAAAGAGAAGAAATAATCAAAAAGATGAGTGAAAGAATTAAACATCGTGGACCTGATGGTGAAGGGTATTACTTTGATGGTGATGTTGCTTTAGCTCATCGCAGACTTTCGATTATTGATTTATCTACTGGTAATCAACCAATGTTTAATGAAGATGAAAATATAGTTGTTGTATATAATGGAGAAATATATAACTATATTGAATTACGGAGCGAACTTGAAAAAGATGGGCATAAATTTAAAACTCAAAGTGATACAGAAGTATTAGTTCATGGATTTGAAAAATGGCATACGGATTTACCAAAACATTTACGGGGGATGTTTGCATTTGCCATTTATAATAAAAAAAGTAAAGAATTGTTCTTAGCACGTGATAATTTTGGTATTAAGCCTTTATATTATACCAATATGAATAATACTTTTATGTTTGCATCGGAAATAAAAGCATTTTTAGATACCCCAGATTTTAAAAAAGAATTAAATGAAGAAATATTGGGAGTTTATCTAGAATTTAGTTTTGTTCCAACAAATGAAACTTTCTTTAAAGGAGTATATCGTTTAGATGCGGGTTCTAGTTTGCTTTATAAAAACGGAAAGATAAAAATAGATAAGTATTTTAAATTAGATTTTAAAGATAGTGATAAAACTTTTGATGAAGCGGTTTTTAATATTGGTGAAGTTATGCAAGAATCTGTAAGTAAACATTTATTAAGTGATGTTGAGGTAGGTTCATTTTTATCAAGTGGAATTGATTCATCATACATAGTTTCTTTGGCTAAACCCGCTAAAACATATACTGTTGGGTATGATATTGATAAATATGATGAAATAAGTTATGCTGAAGATTTAGCAGATAAACTAGGGATTAAGAATAAATCCAAAGTAATAAAAATGTCAGAATATATGGAAGAATTTCCTAAAATAATGTATTATTTGGATGAACCAACGAGTGATCCAGCTGCAATTTCGTTATATTTTGTAGCTAAACTTGCTCGTAAAGATGTCAAAGTTGTTTTATCTGGTGAAGGTGCTGATGAATTTTTCGGAGGATACAATTATTATCGTGAAGAAGTAGATATGAAGCTTTACAATAAAATACCATATTTTATTAGGCACATTATTGGTAAAATCGCATCTCTTTTTCCTGAAGGATATGGCTTTAACTTCTTAGTGAGAAGAGGTGAAAAATTAGAAAATAGTTATATTGGTGTTAATCGTAATTTTTCTTTAAAAATGGCTCGTAAGGTTTTAAAAAATGAATATGAACTTCGAGGAATAGATGTTACTAAAGATACATATCAAGAATTTGCAGAGTACTCCAATATTCATAAAATGCAAGCAATTGATATTAAATTTTGGCTTATGAAAGATATTTTGCTTAAGGCTGATCGGATGACTATGGCTTCAGGGTTAGAAGGTCGCGTTCCTTTTATTGATAGTGAAGTATTTAAAGTCGCATCCACATTACCAATAGATTATAAAGTAACTAAGGAAAACACGAAAGTTGCTTTAAGAGCTGCAGCTAAAAAAGTTATTCCAACTGATGCTTATAAGAAGAAAAAACTTGGATTTCCAGTTCCAATTAGAGAATGGTTAAAGTGTAGTGAAGTAAGTGATGAAGTAAAGAAGATGTTTAATAAAGATTTTACAAGTAAATTTTTTAAAGTTGAAGTAATAAATGAATTATTAGATGAACATGTAAGTGGTAAAAAAGATAATTATCGTAAGATATGGACTATTTATAGTTTCTTAGTATGGTATCAAATATATTTTATAGAAAGTTAGGGTGAAGTAATGATTGAGTATATAATTATTGGTTTATTAGCTTTGGTTATAATCCTTTTGTTAATATTATTGTTAAGACGTAACAATAATAGTGAAATGATTGAACGAATTGGACATTTTGAAGCTAATATCAATAAAGAAATTGGAGAATTTAAGTTTACATTTTCAAAGGACTTAATGGAAACTTTTGAAAAATTAAATGAACGAATTGAAAGAAAACTAACTTTGATAAGTGATACCGTTAATGAAAGGCTTGATAAAAATTTTGAAAAGAGTAATAAAACTTTTGCTAGTGTTTTAGAACGACTTTCTAAGATTGATGAGGCTCAAAAGAAGATTGATGGCTTAAGTAGTGAAATTGTCTCTTTGCAAAGTGTTTTAACAGATAAAAAGACCAGGGGAACTTTTGGAGAAGTAAACTTAGAATATATTTTAAACAATGCTTTTGGTAGTAAAACTAGTGGTATTTATGAAACTCAACATAAATTTAGTAATGGATATATCGCAGATTGCTTATTATATGCACCAGCACCTTTGGGTACTATTGCTATTGATTCTAAATTTCCTTTGGAAAATTATCAAAAGATGACTGATAAAAGTAAAGATAAAGCATGGCGTGATCAAGCTGAAAAGTTATTTATAAATGATGTTAAAAAACACATTAATGATATCAGTGAAAAATATATTATACCAGGTGAGACAAGTGATGAAGCAATAATGTTTTTACCAGCTGAAGCTATATTTGCAGAAATCAATGCTTATCATCCAGAATTATTAAATTATGCATATAGCAAAAAAGTATGGATAGCGGGTCCAACGACTTTGATTAGTACCTTATCAATTATTAGTATGGTTTTAAAAAATATGGAAAGAGATAAATATGCTAAGGTTATTCATGATGAGTTAAATAAACTAAGCATTGAATTTTCTAGGTATAAGGATCGCTGGGATAAATTAGCTCGTAATGTTAAGAGTGTTAATCAAAGTATTGATGAATTGCATACTACTAGTGAAAAAATTTACAAGAGATTTGATTCAATTAATAGTGTTGATTTAGATAAATTAGTTACTAAAGAAGAAATGACAATCGAGGAGTGATTGTCATTTTTGTGTTCTTTTTAATATATTTTCTTGGATTCTTTCTGGTGATAATGCATAAAAATAAATAATTCGGTGTTCTTTATCGCATTCCTTAACTCGTAATTTTACTTTTGAACCTATAACAATTTTACTACCAGCATTAGTTAACCATTTGTTTTGAGGAGAATAAGTAAATTCACCATCATCGATATCATCAGTCATAACAACACCTTCAACCAAATTGGGAATTTTTACCACAATATAATTCGGTGTTATATCATTTACATAAGCATCGAATTCTTCATCTTTTCTGGATTCAATATAATTTAACATATAAAGCTTATTTGCTTCATATTCAGCTTTATCAGCAAATCGCTCCATTATACTAGCTCGTTTGCAGACTTCGGAAAGATAGTTTTTAAATTCTTTAATATTAGTATTGGGGTCACTTAGAGTATCTAAATTATCTAATATTGTTTGAATAACTAAATCTAAAAATCTGCGAATTGGAGATGTAGTTTGGGAATATGCATTTAATGCTAGTCCATAATGTCCTTGATTTTCTGTACTATAATAAGCTTTTTGCATGCTTCGAAGAAGTAATGAAGAAAAGATAAAGAATTCTTCTTTAGTGTTAAGACTTTGAATAATTTTTTGAATTACATAAGGGTCATCAATATTTTTAGCTGATTCTAATCGATAACCAATTCCTTTAATTAGATTGATAGTTTCGAATAGTTTTTCTTTAAAAGGAATATAATGATTGCGATAAATAAAATCAATTCCTAAATTTAACATATAATTAGCCATACCTTCGTTAGTAGTTATCATAAAGTTTTCGATTAATTTTTGAGCTAATCCACATTTAGTTGTCGTTATTTCTTCAACATTTTTATCTTCATCTAGAACATAGTGGATTTCTTTGGAATCAAAATCTAATGCTCCACTTCGACGTCTTCGTTCACTTAATATAGTAGATAATTCTTGCATCAAAAGTAAATCTGGAATAAACTCTTCGTATCCTTCAGGAACAATATTTTGTTCTAAAAGTTCATTTACTTGTTCATAAGTCATTTTCTTTTTAGAACGTATTATACTGTTTTCAAAAGTAAAATCAACAATATTACCACAAGAGTCAATTTCGATTAAGAAGCTTTTAGCAAGTCGATCAACTCCTGGATTTAGCGAACATATTCCGTTTGAAATATTAGGATGGAGCATGTGAGATACTGAATCAATTAAGTAAAGACTAGTTGTATTATGTTCTGCTCTTTTCCAAAGAGGAGAACTAGGTTTGATATAATGGGCAACATCAGCAATGCTAACGTTTAATAAATAATTTCCATTAGCTAATTTTTTTATACTAACAGCATCATCCATGTCTTTAGTGTTTTCTCCATCAATAGTAAATATAGTACTATTTCGAAAATCCTGGCGACCAATTAAATCTTCCTTTTGAATTTCATTTGGAATACTTTTAACTTGCTCTAATTCTTCTTTGGTGTAATGAATTCGAAACCCGTTGTTATAACCAATAGCAGTAAGCTCAGCATCTAAATCATTTTTGTGTCCAATTTGTTCAATAAAATCAACGTTATAAACACCGTCGGATTGCTCAGTAGATATATTAACTAAAATACGTGTTCCTTCTGGGAAACTTTTTAAAGATATATTTTGATCATTTAAGCTTTTTAAAGATAAACTTACTGGTAGAAAATCATTATCAACAACTTTGATTCGTCTTGGATATTGATCACTTATTTCACAGACAACTTCTCTGTTTCCTCGTTTTAATATTTTCTTTAAACATAATTGGTGGTTTTCAAAGCTAAATACTGCAATATCAAAAGGTAATAATCCAACAAAATCATCTGTATTTAAATCCCAAAATCTATTTTCCACCTCGATGAATTTGAAGCCTTTTTTATTACATTGGATTTCAGCAATAAAAAAATTAGAAGGAAATGCTTCATAGCGATTGTAAGCATTACAAAATATTTTCCCTTCTAATTCTAAACTTTCTAATTTTTTTTCAATAGCAGTGATTGGGTAGTTTTTTAAAACATTAGTTAATTCTTTTAAAGTAAAGGCACCTTTAGCTTCTAAAACAGACATTATTTTGCTTTCTAGAGTTTCACTTTTCATGAAATTCCTTTTATAAAAGCGATTTGAATCACCTGCTTTTATATATCCTTCATTAATCAAGTCTGTTAAAGCCATAATTAGGTCATGACATTTTTTTTCGTATTTTTCTTTTCCATCTTTTTTATTAATTTTTAATAGTTTTTTAATTGTTGCTAAAGTTAAGTAGTCTTTATCTGTTCTTTCAAAAATGCGTTTTAACTTTTCTCTCATATTCACACCTCATTCTAACTTAACTATAAAGCACTTTTAAGTAAAAGTAAATAGAAAACTTTATTGTGTTTA
>CAZEMQ010000030.1:0-8784 GCA_964513435.1 uncultured Muribaculaceae bacterium | reverse complement strand
TTAATCTCTCCTTTTTTAAAAAAAAGAGTGATACCAAGGAGTCAATTAATGACGGTACCACCCTTTAATTTACTTGTATTAGATAACGGTATGACCCGAGATTTATTAAATCTAACTCCAAAGGTAGATTCATTATATTTCCATTGTTAGTTTCCACCAACCACTAACTCTCTAGCAAATTTCCATATAACTACTTATCCTTTATCTTCGTTGATACCAATAATATACCATAAAATAACTGAATAAATCAAGAAATATTTTGAATTATCAAAAACGACCTCCGCCGCCGCCTCCGCCGCCGAAGCCTCCACCAGAAGAAAAACCTCCACCTCCACCAAAGCCACTTGATGAGCTACCACCTGAAGAATAACTTGAAGATGGATAATTAATACCACTTCTAATTGAATGATTGATGTTATGAGTTATAGTTCCAATATTATTTATTAAATAAACATCTAATAACAAATCATCTGTTACTTCCATATCAGTTATCTTTAATTTCATTGTATTAGAAAGCTTCTTAGCACAACCTAGCACCAACGCATAAACTAAATATTTTTCCCACAAAACAACTTCTGGCAACTCTTTTTCATCAAATGTAGAAAAATCCTCTAAAAAGTTTTTAAAAGCCTTCCATTTTTGGTATTCTTCTTGTCCTTTTAAAGTTTTTTTGCGACACACATTAATATAAATTAACAAAATAATAGCTAGTAATAAAACTATCAATATATAATTTAACGATGTATAAATAAAATGATTACATATATAAAGCCATATTAAACCACCAATTGCAGTTATAATAATTACTATACTATAAATACTAGCTCTTCTCTTAATTATGCTTATTAAAGAATTTACCTTTCGTAATTCAGTTTTCTTTCTTGTTTTTTGATAAACAATAAAGCATATAAGCAAAAATATAAACAGTGATACACTTATAAAAAATGCTATACATAATCCAATTACTATTAACAATGAAGTATTACTACTTATATTATTAACAACTTGTTTTTCATTATCTTGTTCATAATAATCTTGATTAATTCCCTCATTTAACATATAACGATTTAGTTTTTTCCATTCACTATAACTGTTTTTATTATTCTTAACTTTTTGCTTTAATTTTTTTAACCAAACTTCATGAGAATTACCAAAAATAAGTTTCATTAAGCTTTTTTCTTTTGAAGATAGTTTATCAACATCACTAGCTTTCTTTAATAAAATATCTTTTTTATCCGAATCGGTTTTAATTTCTATCTTCTTCTTGTATATTAAATATAATATTTCTGCTGATAAAGCTTCTTTAGTAATTTTTTGTTTAAATAAATAACTTACTGCTGAGGGAGAAGCACTACTAGGAAAATCACGATAATATTTATGAGAAAAGTTAACTTTTTCTTCCTTATCGCATTTAATATAAACATAACTTGCTACTCCAATAAGACTTAAAATTACTACTAATGATATCGATATAACTACTGTATTGTTTTTCTTTTCAGCTAAAATAAATTCTTCTTTTAGAGGTTCTAACTCTTCAATTAATTCAGCGATTAATTCTTCGTTTTCTAAAATATATATAGCTTGAAGTGCTAAATCATAATAATAGTATTTTCGGTAGTTTAAAGCCATTTCAACTAATTTTCTTGCCTCAGTCTCTTCAGCTTCAACTACTAAAGCATATAATTCTTCTAATCTTTCTTGAAGGTCTTCTAGAACTTGGGAATCAGTAACTAAAGAAATATAATATTTAGCAGTTTCATAACAGCTACGACTTATGTTTTCATTACAATATTCCAATTTTAAATATGCAGTATCTTGATTCTGATATTCTGTTTGTTCCCTTTCATAATTAGCTTGATTAGCAGAATCTGTTTCATAATTAATTATTTTTTCTAATGCATTAACACCAGTTGTTTTAGTAGAATCAGAAACTACAGAAGTATCAAAAACTGCCCTTACATCAACACTTTGATAACTATAAACATGACTAACTTCAGCTTTTAAAACAGTTTTAGATTCTGGATAAACTTCTCCATTTAGTGGTCCATGAGCCCAAACACGAAGTTCATTTTCATTGCTAGGAAAATTTACTGTAATTTGCAAGTAATCTATTGATTCTCGTAAATCACTACCAATAACATTCCAGTAAATTTCTGCAACATCATTGTGAACAACAGCCATATCTTTAAGAGTATATTTAATATAAAATGCTTCATTATAACTATCTGGCAGATAAATTAAATAACTTTCGCCGCTTTCTATTTGTTCAACGGTATATACACCATATTCTCCAACAGTTGCAGAACTAACTTGTTCAAATAATGTTCCCCCAATATTGGTAAAGTCGAAATCTTCTGTTATTGGCAAAGCCCTAACTTCTTCTAAAACAATACCACTACCATTATGAATTTTACTTCCACCATAGTAATTTAATTCTGGTCGAAATTCATATAAATCATCATTACTATAAAGAATTTCTCTTTCCATTCCATTAAATTCACCATCTAAATAAAAGTACTCTTCAACTACTATATCACCATTTTCCATAATAGTAGCATTGATGTAAAAACGCTCTATTCCATCTGCCTTACAAACAATAATGGGAATAAATAAAAACAAACCAACTACTAAACATTTCACAAAACTCTTCATACCATCATCCTCTATTTAATTATACTAGATTTTTAATAAAAAGTCTTTACTTAAAATAATTATGGATATACAAAAAAATAAAAAACGAGCTAGTCTAGTATTTACCTAGATTTGCTCGTTTTGACTACTTTGTTTCTAAAATGTCCCTTACTGCTTTAAAAGGTAACCAAGCACATGTTTTACGATTGGTGTTTTTTGTATCACTATAAACTAGTGATTCACCTAAAATGTCCGGAGCATATTCTTCCCCATTTAACATAGCTTCCATATTATCTAAATATTTTTTCGCATAAGAAATACTCTGTCCTTTTAAATTACTACTCATAATTGATGCCGATGAAATACTAATTGCACAAGCTTCACCAGAATAAGCTACATCTTCGATTATTCCATCTTTTATTTTTAAATAAATATCTAAATTATCAATACAAGAAGAATTACGAGTATTTTTCGTAATATATTCTGGGTCATTAACCACCCTTTTATTCTGTGGATTATTAAAATGTCGCATTATTACTTCTCTTTTATCCATTTAAATCATCTCTCTTACTATTTTTTCTTTATCTTGCAATAGTTCTATTAAAGCATCAATTTCTGATTCTTTATTATAAAAATATAGACTTACCCTCAATGAATTGGCAACTCCAGTAGCATTTTTGGTAAGCTTAGCACAGTGATTGCCTGCTCTAAGACAAATGTTATATTTATTTAAATAATAAGCTACATCTTGAGAAAATATCCCATCGACATTAAAGGTCACAATTCCACTATCTGCTTCTAAGTTGATTATATCGATGTGAGGAATTCTAACTAGCTTTTCAATTAAGTATTCTCTTAAATGTAATTCTCTTTCCCGAATTTTAGCAATTCCTATTTGATTGATATACTCAATAGCTTTACCTAAACCTATTGCTCCAGCGATATTAGGAGTACCAGCTTCAAGTCTGTGTGGCAACTCTTTTAAATATATTTCATTTGGTGTATCAAACGATTCGTTCATTCCTCCCCCAAGATTGATAGGTTCTAAATTTTCTAACAATTCTTTCTTACCATATAAAATACCTATTCCAGTTGGTCCTAACATTTTATGACCAGAAAAAGCTAGAAAATCAACATCTAAATCTTGTACATCGGTTTGCATATGAGGTACACTTTGAGCTCCATCTACAACAACAAATATGTCATTTTCATGAGCTAATGCACATATTTGTTTTATCGGACGAACATCACCGATTACATTGGTAATTTGGGCTAAAGCAATTATTTTTGTCCGTGAAGAAATGCTTTTTTGAACATTTTCTACAGTTACATGTAAATTATCATCTAAAGGAATATAATTTATTGTGCAACCATATTTATTAGCTAAACGAAACCAAGGCAAAACATTTGATGCATGTTCACTTGTTGTAATTAATATTTCATCCCCAGCTTCAACTAAATTAGCAAAAAAACCACTTGCAACCATATTTAAAGATTCTGTTGCTCCACTAGTAAAGATAACTTCTTCTTTACTTTTGGCATTAATAAATTCTACTACTAAATCGCGAGCATTTTCATATTCCATATCAACTTTATACGAAATATCATAATCTCCTCGATGAGCATTAGCACTATACTTTTCATAATACTCAGTCATCTTATCTATTACGACTTGAGGTTTTAAACTAGTAGCAGCATTATCCAAATAAACAATATCTTGTTTTAACATTGGGAAGTCCTCTATTTGCATACGTCCTCCTTTCCCCTATTTTATTTTATTCATCCAATCGTTATTCACTTATAACAAAGGCCTTTTAGGTGCAAAATTGGTATTATTTTAGCACAAATTTAAACTTTTTTCAAAATTTACATAAAATTAATTGACATAATCAAAATATTTGTTATAATATTTCTTGTAAAGCGACATCCTTTTTTTCATATTTTTACTAAAGGTATATATTTTATATACCTTTGATGGAGCTTTACGTATAAGAACTGTAATGATTTTATTTATTGCAGTTCTTTTTGTTTTAGTAAATTGTAATGCCTTGAAATATAATAATTTCAAGGCATTTTTTATAGCTACCTCGAATACTAAGTTTTTTTAGTATTTTTTTGTTTTTCTAAACGATATCTTATATTCGTAGCTACTATACTATATACAATAGATAATATTGGAACACTTAGAAGCATTCCTAAAACTCCCTTTAAACTAGCACCGACAGTAACTGCTACTAAAACCCATATTCCTGGCAAACCAACAGATTTACCAACAACCTTTGGATAAATTAAGTTACCCTCTAGTTGTTGCAATACTAAGATAAATACTATAAAAATTAAAGCTTGTAATGGATTAACCATAAATATTAAGAATGCTCCAAAAATGGTTCCAATAAACGCTCCGAATATAGGTATTAAAGCTGTAAATCCCACCAATACTGATATTGTTGAAGAGTAAGGAAGTCTTAATATTAACATTCCTACAAAACACATTACTCCAATTATTATGGCTTCAATGCATTGACCACTTACAAATTTTGAAAATATCTTGTTTGATAATGTGGCAATATCTTTGACTTTATCAACTATTGTTTTAGGTAAGTATGCTCGCATTAAATTATTTACTTGAGAAATAATTTTTTCTTTTTGTGCTAAAAAGTAAATAGCAAACACTAAACCAATTACAACATTTATAAATCCTGTTACAACATTGCTAGCTATCCCCAAAGTAGTTTCTAATACTTGATTACCATTTTCTTTTATATATAAACTAGCAGTTTCTCCAAGTACTTCAAATACTTCCGAAATTTCACTGATGATATTAGCATTGATGTTAAGATTGCCTAACAGTAGTTTTAAATTGGCAACATATGTAGGTACGTTCTCAGCGAAAATTGCTATTGTGTTTTGTAAATTAGGAATAATTAGAAATAATAAAAATACGAAAAAACCAATAATGATAGTTAGGGAAATAATTATACTTATTGCTCTTTTAGTAGTTATATTTGTCTTTAAATTCTTCAACCACTTGTGTTCTATAACATTTATCAAAACATTTAAAACAAAAGCAATTGCTAAACCTACAATAAATGGCATAAACAATTTAATTATATATTGTAAAATGCTGATAATCTCACGGATGTAGATAAATGCAAATACTAACAGTACTGTATATAAAATTAGACTTTTAATACTCTTTAAATTAAACGATTTCACCTAAACACCTCCATATCAATAAAATTAACTCAATGCATTTAATACGGCGATAACATTGGCAACTTCATAAACCGCATACTGATTTTGATAGCCATCGTTTTTAATTACTAACAAAGATGACTCACTATAGTCACTAAATGTTAGGGTGTAATTTTCACCATTATTGCAAGTAATCGTTATATTTATAGTACTTTCATAATCATCATTTATTATTAAATCAGTTACTCTAGTAGAATTAGTTAACAAATTTATCAAGGCATCCGCACCACTTTTAGATACTTCTCCTTCAACATAGTTGCTATTTTGATAATCATCTAACCAAGTATCACTTAAAACATAATCTTCACTACAATAATTATCATCTACCATACTTATTTTTACAGTTCGATAATAACCATTATCGATAATGCTATAATCCAGAATAGTAATATTGTTATCAGCATCATAATAATATGTATCATAACACATTTCTAAAGAGTTCATATAATCATTGCGATAAGTATTTAGATAGCTCTCTTTAAGAGGCGTTATAAATGTGGCTGTATTATTATTCCTTCCTTGATAATACATAAAACGACTTATCGGTATACCATCACCACTCATTATTTCTTCAGTATATGTCTCATATACAAATGTCTTGTTTATCAACAATAAAAATGCTCCAGCCATAAACAAAAATATTAAGGCTATAACAATTAACTTTAAAATCGTTCTCATAATATTACTCCTCAATCAAGGACAAACTTACTCGTCCTTTTTCTTTTTCTATACCACAAATATAAACTGTAATTATGTCTCCCACTTTAAGTAATTCATTTGGATGCTTTACAAAATCCTTACTCATTTTTGAAATATGCACTAGGGCATCATCATGCAAACCAATGTCAACAAAAGCACCGAAAGCAGTAACATTACGAACCGTTCCTTCTAAAGTCATACCTAACTCTAAATCATCAATTGTTAAAATGTCACTACGTAAAGTCATTTGTTTTATTTCATCACGAGGGTCAATAACTCCATTTACTAAATTATTTTTAATTAAATCCCATTTTTCTAAAGAAATATTATATTTATTAATTACTTCTTCTTTCTTCAAGGCTGTTATTTTTTCTTTCATGTAATCCGTACCAACCTTAGTTACATCTATGTTATAACTCAATAAAATATTATTTACTAATTCATAATCTTCTGGGTGTATATTAGTCTTATCTAAAGGATTATCCCCATCAAATATTCTTAAGAATCCTGCTGATTGTTCAAATGCTTTTTCATTACCTTCAATCTTTCTTAATTCTTCTCTAGATTTTATAGCACCATTTTTATGGCGATAGTCCAATATTTTTTTGATAATACTTTTACTTAACCCAGAAACATAATTAAGAATACTTTCACTCGCATTGTTCAAGTTAACTCCGACTTCATTAACAACTTTACTAACAACAAATCCTAATTCTTCATCTAATTCTTTTTGTTTTAAGTCGTGTTGATAAAGCCCTACCCCAATACTCTTAGGATCTATCTTGACTAATTCTGATAGAGCATCTTGTAATCTTCTACCGATACTTACAGCACTTCTTTGTTCAACCGAGTAATCAGGAAATTCTTTTTTAGCTAAAGATGATGCTGAATAAACACTAGCACCAGCCTCACTAACAATAACGTATTTGACATCCAAACTATATTTTTTTATCAAGTTGGCTACAAAAGATTCACTTTCACGCGATGCTGTTCCATTTCCAATAGCAATAATCTTAACACCATGCTTTGCAATTAAAGCTAACATTATTTTTTCAGCCATATCTACTTCTTTTTTAGGTTCATGAGGATAAATTACACCAATTTCTAAGACTTCACCAGTCGATGATAACACAGCAAGTTTGCATCCAGTTCTAAATGCTGGGTCAAATCCCATAACAACACAACCTTTTATCGGAGGTGTCAAAAGAAGATTTTCTAGATTATTACCAAATTCACTTATACCAAATTCACTAGCTTTATCATATAATTCTGATTTTATATCTCTTTCTAAACTTGGTTCTAAAAGTCTTTTCCAAGCATCTTCAATAAATATTTCCATATCTGCTACTAAAGGACTTTTTTTATTACCTATAACTTCGTTATGTAAATACTCAAGAACTTTTTTACTATCAACACTCAAACTATAAGTTACTATTTTTTCTTTATCTGCTCGACTTATTGCCAAAGTTTGATGAGGTTTCATATTGGCTATCTTTTGTTCAAAATCATAATATATTTCATAAACTTTATTTGGATCTTCAGCATTTTTCTTTATTTTCCCTTTAACAATACCATTATGCCAATAATAATTTCTAAGATACTTCCGATACTTTGGTTTATCACTAATCCAATCAGCAATTATATATCCAGCGTGAGTCATCGCATCATCGATAGTTTTAACTTGATCATTTAAATAATCTTTAGCAATTTCATCTCTTGTCTTATTAGGAAGCATCATTATAATTTTAGCAAGTGGTTCAAGCCCCATCTTAATTGCTTCTGTTCCTTTTGTCTTTCGCTTTTCCTTAAATGGCGTATAAATATCTTCAACTTCACTTAATTTAGTAGCTTCCTCTATTGCCTTAACAATTTCTGGTGTAAGCATTCCTTTTTCATCAATTAATCTTTTTACATCATCTTTACGAGCTTGTAAATTAACAGCATAATTATACTCTGTTTCAATAAGTCTTAATTCCTCTTCGTTTAAATTACCAGTTACTTCTTTTCTATATCTAGCTATAAAAGGAATTGTAGCTCCTTCAGAAAGCAAATTAATTACATTTTTAATTTGATATTCTTGTTTATTTATCTTCTTACTAACTTTACTAATTATTTCTAAATCCATTTTATTACCTCTTTATATAATTATAAGGGATTTTAACATTTAAAACAAGATGTGTTCTTTTATTTACCACCTTT
>CAZEMQ010000029.1:4007-9153 GCA_964513435.1 uncultured Muribaculaceae bacterium | reverse complement strand
TAAATTATGCTTTGCAAAATAAAAAGATTAGGGCAACCCTAATCTGCTAAATCTATGGCGATTTGTGCATTAAACACTTTTCCTTGATCATAGTTTTGTTCTTCACCTGTACCATGAAGAGTAAATGAAATACGATATGTTTGAGTTGTGTTCGGAGCAATTTCGATATTACTTCCTAAAATGCCACTCGTTGTTGGAGCTGTTGTCCAACCTATGTTATATCCATTATTATCACTTACAACTCTAAACCAAAAATTACTGCTTTCAAAAGTATTTTGATTAACAACCCAACTTAAATTATAATATAAAGTGTTATTCGTCGTATTTTCAACAGTAAATACAAGATCTGGAATAGTTGTATTTACACCTTGACCAGTTTGGTCATCAGGATAGACATTTTCAGCTAAAACATTATTTTGTGATTCAAATACAACTACTAAACTTGCTGAATCAAAATCAAGTCCACTATCACCGCTTTGACTAGTTCCGCCCCCATCGCCGCTTTGACCAGTTTCTCCCTCATCACCATCGATAACTATCGCAGTACAATTCCGGTCACAAATATCATCTTTATCATCATCACAATTTAAATCACAAACTCCATCACCATCTAAATCTAAATCCAAATCTGGTATTCCATCACCATCGATATCTCTATCAAAATCAACAACTCCATCACCATCATAATCGATATTCAAATCTGGCCAACCATCACCATCTGTGTCACAGTTTATATCACAAACGCCATCACCATCGATATCTTGATTAGTTGGATTAAATAATGTACCATCATCTAATAAAACATTAAATATTGGCTTACGATTACTTTGATAATCGATATTTACATCTGGTTTTCCATCTTTATCAGTATCACAATTTATATCGCAAATTCCATCATCATCTAAATCTATATTCAAATCTGGTATTCCATCACCATCTAGATCAATATTCAATTGTATTTTACTTAGATATTGAACTCCAGTATAAGTTGCAAAACCACCCATAAACAAAAACGCTAGAAGAAAAAGAATGATAAGACCTAAACTATTACGTTTTGCAAAATAGAACCACAATTTACTACCAGTTTTTTCAACTTTCAAACTCTCTGGCAAGTAAATTTCATCATCTTTAGTATCAAAACAGATATTTAAGACCTTTTCAATATGCTTTTTGGTGACCTCAACTTCACCTTCATACATTTTTTCTAAAGTGTCTTTTATTTTCTTATCTTGTTTTTTGGCATCTAAAAGCAAAAATTCTTTTAAATCAATTACTTCCCGATTCGTATTTTTCTTGGTATTTTCAGTCTTTTTCTTTGCCATATTTGTATCTCCTTACTATTTTAACATGTTATAAGCCTTTTTAGCTTTTTTATCAAAATCATCAAAGAAAGCTTTAAAGCACTTCTTAACATTATTTTCTTCTTTTTGTTTCCTTCTGTTTGCTTCTTTAAACTCTTTATTTAATATTTTCTTAAATTCAGTATCACTAATTTCTCCAGAATAGACAAAATCGTTTATCAACTTAGTAATAATTGCTCTATTATATACTGGAGCATCGGTCTTTGTTTCTTGTAAAGCATCACTCGCTACAAAGAAACCAAAATCATATTTTTCTTTTACATCAGGATTTTTAGTCTCCTTAGTTTCGTTTACTACTGAAGTAACAGGTTTAATATTATTTTTTTCTAAGAACTCCCACAACTCTAACGCTTTAATAAAATTAGGTTCTTTTAAAATTACATTAGTCTTTCTAATAGGACTTCTCACCGGAGAGCTTTCTTTTAATCCTTTAATAAATGTTGAGGATCTAAAAGCTCCGATAACATCTCTAATATGTTCAATTCTTTCTTCCAAAGTATGTCCATCTTTAGAAGAATCTACTTCATCACTAAAACTGCTTTCCAAAGTAACATCTATCTTATATGATGAATTTTTATCTTTTTTTAACCCTGTATATGTAACAATATTATTAATATGTGCATAAGACTTTTGATCAGATTCTGTAAGTTTATTTTGAACAAATACATATAGATTGTCAACTAATGACTTAATAAATCTATTTTCATATAAATCGATTGTTTCTTCTCGATAAACATTTAAAAGCTTCAAAGGTATAACAGTTCCATCCTCATGAACTTCTTGAATCAAGTTAGTATTTTGAGCTAAATGTCTAATGGACTCTTCAGTTACCACTTTAGCTTTTTCAATCGGAACAATGTTTTCTTCTTGAACAATAAATCTACGTGGATTTCTAATAATATTATCCAAATAAGGGATACATTCTTCGACCATATCAATCCAAGAAGTATCACTTATCTTTTTTTCAATATTACTTTTAATTGTCAAATCCGAACTAGTAGTCTCAATAAATTTTCTTATCTTTTCTTCATTTAAACTATTTATGTAATCAACTATATTCATAACTAATCACCTAAATTGTTTTCTTCAATCGAAGCAAATATGTTTTACATTCTGGAGTTTTATCGGTTCCAAACAACTTTTCAATATAATTAATTAAACCATCAATTTCATCTTTGATATATGCTAAATTCAATTGCTCAAATTTTCGCAATATCTTATGAGCTATTAAGTAATCGATTGCAGCAACTTCATCACCACCACAAGCAACAAAGGTTGGCACAAATTCTCGTAATTGTTTAACAATACGATTACCAAATGCAAGCCGGAAGTGATCAATTACATAACGGTCTAATTGAGCTATTTTTTCTAAAGTATCATCAGTAACTGCATGTTCTTTTTCCGCTTTAGCAAATAAATCTGTAAAGTATTTATAACTTATCTCAACCCCTTCAGTATCTGGAGCTTCAAATTCATCACATTTATCATCAATAGCAATTGGCATAGCTCTATCGTAAACTTTATCAGTTATCATAAATGTCGAGTCATCGTTATTAATAGTACCAACATACCACATATTTTCTGGTATCTTCAATTTACCTTCTTCCAATTTAATTGGGTCTGCTGGCCAAACATTTGGTACTAATTCAACAACCCAGTCTTTCTTATTTGGCAATTCCAAAACAGATAGCATTTCAGCAAAATAATATTCAACCCGCGAAATATTCATTTCATCTAACAAAGTAATATATACTTGATCAGTATATTGAGCTTCATACATTTTTTCTAATATTTGTGTTTCATTAAATTTCTTGGTAAATTCATTGAAATAACCAAATATTTCTGTTGAATCACGCCATGAAGGTTGAACACTAGCAACAGTTGTTTCATTTTTAATGAATTCTCCGAAAGCATACGCCAACGAAGTTTTACCAGTACCAGAAATACCTTCAAGTATAATTAACTTATTAGAAGCAAAAGATGCTATAAACAATCTAATCAAATGAATATCATAATATAATCCTAATTTAGAAGCTGAGAAATTTCTAAAAACATCACAAAGTTCTTCTAAAGTAAAGTTATTATGAATTTCTTCAGGAGTAAAATCCTTAAATTTAGCATCGACATTACTAAGTTTAAAGAATCTGCTTTCCCCTTCTTTTAATTCATTTTTAATATTACCATCTTCATCATACTCGATTTCCCCATTTTCATTTGTAAGTTCAGCAATCTTAGCATTTTGCCTTTTAAGTTTCAATACTTCATTATTTAAAACTTCAATTTCTTCAATTAACCTATCTTCTTTTTTAACATTACGACGATATCTTATATAGGTTTTAACTGCCCGATAGATAAAGAAAACAATAATTGCAAATAAAGCTAACAACAGAATAATCGATAAAATCATAACAACTAAACCAACACCAGTCATTTCGCTTTTATAATCATTTATTACCGTAATATAATTTACGATATTAAACATTTGTCCAATACCTGTCCCAATTCCCTTTAAAATATCTAATATTCCTTCAAAGAAAGGCTCCATAAATTTTGTAAAAAATTCCCCATATACGCTCATAATCAATCCTCCATATTCTTAGTTACAAACTTTATTCCATTTTTATCCCAAGTATATTTATTTTCTTCATTATTTTTAATAAACTCATCTGGTACTATTATTTCCATATTATAAGTAAATTTATTTTCATTTACATTACCAACCTCGTTATACTCATAAATAACATCTATACCCATTTTCTTCATTTCCTCTAAGGCATCCCGGTAATTTATTTCCATATCTAAATCTACTAATACTTTAACATATTTTTTACAATAAGCATTACTAAACACTTTTAATAGACTTGGCTTTTTATTTAAAGCATCATTCATCTTTAACAAGTATATCCCAACTTCTCTATTGCTAATTAATTCTTTTAATATATGAATACTTAACAATTCATATGATACATCTAATAACTTAGTTTGATAAGATCTCCTTACCTTAGTTACTAACGAACTATCAAACTCTTGCAAACCAAGAATATTATATTCAAATGTTACCATATAATAATAAGGATCTTTAGTATATGTCAAATATCTGTTAAACCAATTTTCATTTTCAAAATACTCAAAAAACTTAGCATCTTCTTTAGTATTCTTCTTAATAGCTTTAAAAAGTTCATTAATTCTGACTCGGTCACTATTGTATACCTTCAAAAAGTCGGTCTTTTTTAAATAATTAAGCAAATACTTAAATTTACTTTTGGTATCAACAAATACACCATCAATTACATTTGTAGCAATATCTAAATAACACGCTGTACAAATAATAACTGAAAACAAAAAAGTCTCGTTTTTTAAATCCAACAACATACTTTCTTTATTATTCTTCTTAGAGTATTCAATTATTGCTTGTAAAACATGATTAATGTTATCGTTAGAATATTCAATTGGATTATCCCGATGAATATTATTATCAAAATAAAACTTATCAGCATATAAAGATATGATTTCTTTAGAAATAACACTAAATTCAGTTTTATTATTCCACATTTTATTGTCTTCTAAGGCTATCAACGACTCTAATATCTTAGCATATTCTAGAATATCTTTCTTCTTCTTTTCTACATATTTATCGATAACACTCAAACTCATCTATGTCACCTAACCTATCCTAATAAATTATATCAAACAAAAAAAGCATTTGCAACATTGACATTTACTTTTTACAAAAAATGTTGCAAATTTCCTTGACATACGGTAGAATGTTATTAAGGTAGGTTGAT
>CAZEMQ010000029.1:0-3907 GCA_964513435.1 uncultured Muribaculaceae bacterium | reverse complement strand
TAGATGGTAACCCAGTATATTATTATGATTATGCTGATATTGCCCAAGGTATTTTATCGAGTGATTTGGACAAAGATATTGATACAAGAATTTATCTGGCATATTCTGCTCTCAAAACTTATCAAAAAGATGAAAATATGGATAAGGTTATGAAAGCCTTACAAAAAATTGTCACCCAAGATCCACTAGAATATACCGAAGCTGAAGTTAGAGCTTGCAATAATTCTTCTTTTGCTGATTATCTTGCTCAACTTGGAATGGATAAAGATGACTATATTGACTTCATGAAAGATGTTACAAAAGCATATCGTGATAATGATTTAATGCAAGTAAATCAATTATTAACACAAATAAATGGCGGAGGTAGATGATGGAATACGAAAATGTAAAAATAGTTAGTTTAAATGGAATAGATTATATAGTAACTGATGAAATAAACATTGATAATACTAGATATGTTTATTTAACGAATGAAAATGATTTTCTAGACTTTTGTGTTAGAAAAATAGTAGTTATCAATGGTGAAGAATATTTAGAAAAGTTAGATAATGATGATGAATTTGATAAAGCATTAAAAGTATACTATGATAAAAATGCTCAAGTATTAGAAGATTTCAATTAAAAAAAACAAAAAATGATGGCGAAAATCATCATTTTTTTGTTTTTTTATTCTAATTGAACTGAAAGGACCATTGTACTTGTATCAAGTATTGTTCCACTGGCAATACTTTGACTATTAACATATCCATATCCACTATATTCTAGCTCTAGCCCAATTAGATTACAATAAGTCTTAACATCACTTAGACTCCATCCAGTTATATCTGGCATAGTTATTTCACTGGAGTTTGTCACCAAAAACAATAACCCATTAGTTAAGACAAATCCTCCTTTGGTAGGATATTGATTAATTATATATTTTCCATTCCCAATAACTACAATATTGATATCTTGATTTTCTAACAAAGTTGTAATCGAATTTACATCTTTACTTAAATAATTATCAATATTAACTACTTTACTTAAATCTGTTTCTTTAGTTTCACTAGTTAATTTGGCATGCTTAGCAATCTCTTCAATCGCCGATGTTACGACATTAGCAAAATTAACACTAGTACCTTCAACATGTCTAGCTGCAACATAAACAATAAACTCTGGATCTTCCTCAGGAAAAATACCTGCAAAAGAACGAATGGTATCGTATTCTCCAGTTAAATACCCACCACTTGATGAGGCAATTTGGGCAGTTCCAGTTTTACCAATCAAACTAAGCCCATCAATTTGCCAAGCACTAGATAAACCCTCATAAACCATTTTATGCATCAATTCTTGAACCTTTTGAACCGTTTGACTACTATAAACGTTATTAACTACTGTTCTACCACCTTCATAAGTAATATTACCTTCACTATCTACAATTTTATCGACAATATAAGGTTTTAAAACATTGCCATCATTAGTAATACTACTTAAAGCTTGAAGCATTTGTATCGGAGTAACACTTATTCCTTGTCCAAAAGAAGAATTGGCGATTTCTGAGGCATATTTAACATAGATATCGCCGGAGACTTCATTGGCTAATTCAATACCAGTTTTTTTACCAAATCCTAAAGCTGAATAATAATCCGATAAATTCATATCTCCATAACTTTGTAATCTATTAGCCAAAATAGTTGCTGCAACATTTGATGAATAAGCAAATCCGGTATCAAAAGAAATTGTTCCCCAAGTCTTATCGACATCACTTATCACGGTTTCTGAATCGACTTGTATTGAACCAGATTCATATAATTCATCACCATCATACAAACCTTCTTCAATTGCTGATGCAAAAGAAAATATCTTCATAACCGACCCTGGTTCATACTGATAACTTACTAAAGGGTTCATATAACTAGTTATCGTATTTGTATCATTAGGATTAAAATTAGGACTAGTTGCTGAAGCTACAATTGCTCCAGTATTAGCATCCATAACTGTAAATATAACCCAATCAGTATTATAATTCTCTGCTAATTCCTTAACAGCATTTTCCGCAATATATTGTATATCAAAATCAATTGTCAAATAAATGTCTGACCCATCAACAGCTTCAACAGTATCTTCAGCCGTATTTGGTATTTTATAATTACTAGAAGTATATTTTAAATATTTAGTATAACCATTTGATCCTGATAAAATATCATTATAGTATCCTTCAATACCTAGTTCTCCGACTAGTTCACCATCATCATTTTCTTTAGCATATCCAATGATATATGAAGCAAAAGTAGAATTACTATAATACCTCTTTTTAGAGTTGCTAATAAAACCTATGCCTGGTAATTCTAATTCCTCAATTGTTCTTTTCAGAACTTCAGTAATCCCTCTACCACCAGGACCTAATTCTACTTGATATGCATCTCTACTAAGTAGTTCTAACAATCGCTCTTCAGTCATTTCCAAAAGAGGAGCCAAAGCTGCTGCTGTTGCTTCTTTATCAACAACATGTTGAGGATTGTCTTCATCTGTTGTTCTACTTTCATCTAAATAGGCAACTACAGTATAGGAATTAACTGTTGTTGCTAATAATTCACCATTGATATCATATATATTTCCTCGATTAGCATACAAAACTTCTTCCGTTGTAGTAATCGATGCCGACATTGCTTGTAAGTCAATCCCATCAACTTCGCTACTTAAAGCGACATAAGAAAGCTTACCAATTGCTGCCACAAACAAAAAAGCAACAACTAAAATAACTAATTTTGATATTTTAACAGTTGCTCTTTTTTTCATATCCATCTCCTATTCTGCTGAAATAATTTTTATATTGCTATTGATATAAGAAAGTCCATATTCTTCAGCGATTTTTTGAATATTTTCTAAACTAGCCAGTTCATCAACTTGCATAGATAAGCTTTGATTTACTAACTCTTGACTCTCGATATTACTTTTTAGCTTTTCAACCTCATTATTGGTTTTACTCAATAATGAACTAGTATACACGCTAAACATTGGTATGGCAAGTACTAAAAAAATCAAAATGCCATACATTATTTTTTCTCCCTTAAGTAATTTAATCTTTTTTGTTTTCTTTGCCAACCTCATCATATCCTTTCAACAACCCTTAATTTTGCACTAGCACTTCTAGAATTCTCTTCTAACTCCAAAGCACTCGGTAAAATAGGTTTTTTATTAACAATTTTAATAAGTGGTTTATATTCCTCAGGAATATCTTTTTCACCTTTTAAAATCGCATCTACTTCACTATATTTTTTAAAAATATCTTTAACAATTCTATCTTCTAAAGAATGAAATGTTATTACTGCCAAGCGACCACCTGGTTTTAATAGTTTTATAGCTTCAGGCAAAGCTTCTTTTAAAACACCTAACTCATTATTTACTTCAATTCTAAGTGCTTGAAATATTTTACGTTCAGGATGTTTTTTAAAAAAATAATTTGCCCCAACCGCTTCTTTAATTACTGAAACTAAATCTTTAGTAGTAACTATTGTTCTTCTATTACGGCAAATCGCTTTAGCAATAACCGAACTCATTTTTTCTTCCCCATAAGTAAAAAATATATTTTTCAGTTCTTCTTCGCTATAAGTGTCGATAATATCCTTAGCACTAATCCCAGAACTAGACATTCGCATATCTAAAGGACCATCATGCATAAACGAAAAACCTCTACTACCATCATCAATTTGAGGAGAAGAAAATCCTAAATCAAATATTATGCCATCAACCAAATCGATATTTTCTTTTTGCAACATATCTCTTATCTTTGTAAAATTGGCATTAAATATTTTAAAGTTATTACCAGCTTTTTGTAAAATATCCTGTGAATATTTTACAGCATTTGGGTCTTGGTCAAAGGCGAATAGATATCCCCTTTTTATTCTTTTTAAAATTTCTATCGCAT
>CAZEMQ010000028.1:0-9751 GCA_964513435.1 uncultured Muribaculaceae bacterium | reverse complement strand
TTTTTTATTTTAAATAAATAGACAATTTAGCAAAAGTTTGATATTCTTTATAAGGGGATATTATGTATGCAAATGTAATTATAGAATATGGGGTAAAATCATTAAATAAAACATTTATTTATAAAATACCTAATGATTTATTAGGTCGTGTTAAAGTGGGCATGAAAGTTTATGTTCCTTTTGGTGTTAAAGAAATATTTGGGTTCGTTATCGATATAGTAGATAATAATGAAACTGGATACGATGCTAAAGAAATAATTAGGATTGATAATGAGGAACTTATATTAAGTAAAGAGCTAATGGATATTGGGTCTTACTTGTCACAGATTACGATGTGTACATTAATTAGTGCTTATCAAACTATGCTACCAACAGCATTAAAGATTAAAAAACAAGAACATAAATATGATTTATATGATGAATATCTGGTATTAACTGATAAACTCAAAGCTATGGAATATATATGTAAGTATCCTAGAAGATTAAAACAAATTAAAGTAATAAATAGTTTATTTGAAAGTGATAAAGTTAGCAAAAAAGGTATTGGTAGTGATATTGTAAAAGCATTGCTTGAAAATGATATTGTTAAAATAGAAAAAGTAAATAAATATCGCATTAATAAAGATAAATGTGTTGCGGATGTTAAAGTTTTGACAGAAGAACAAGAAAAAGTTTTTACAAGTGTTGATTTTGCTAATCACAATACCTATTTATTGTATGGCGTTACTGGTAGTGGTAAAACAGAAATATATATCAAGTGGGTTCAAAAGTGTCTTGATGAAGGAAAAAATGCTATTATGCTTGTTCCCGAAATTGGTTTAACTACTCAAATAGCTAATAGATTTTATGAGGCTTTTGGTAATAATGTAGCTATATTTCATTCTTCTTTATCTGAAGGGGAAAAGTATGATGAATACTTAAAAATATTGCGAGGAGAAGTAAGTGTTGTTGTTGGAACTCGTAGTGCAGTTTTTACTCCTCTTAAAAATATAGGAATTATTATTATTGATGAAGAAGATAGTAGTAGTTATAAACAAGATAATAATCCTCGATATCATGCTAGAGACATTGCTATATATAGAGGTAAATACAATAATATACCAGTTATTTTAGGTAGTGCAACACCATCTTTAGAAAGTAAAGCTCGAGCAGATAAAGGGGTTTATAAATTGCTTAAATTAAGTAGCAGAGTAGGTAATGCTAAACTTCCTATTATTCATGTAATAGATATGGAAGAAGAGATGAAGAAAAGAAATACTATTTTTAGTGACTTTTTAAGTAATAAAATTAGAGAAAAGTTGGCTAAAAAAGAACAAGTGATATTATTACTTAATCGGAGGGGTTTTTCAACGTTTGTTACATGTAGTAATTGTGGTTATACATATAAGTGTCCTAATTGTGATATAACTCTTACATATCATAAATCTACTAATAATTTGATTTGTCACTATTGTGGTGATAAAAGAAAAAAAGATAATGTGTGCCCTAATTGTGGAGAAGATGCTTTAAATTATTACGGATTGGGAACAGAGAAATTAGAAGAGAAAATTAAAGAAGAATTTAGTGAAGCTAGAGTAGTGCGAATGGATCAAGATACGACGAGAAATAAAGGAATGCATGAACGTATTATTGAAGACTTTAGAGAATATAAATACGATATATTATTAGGAACGCAGATGATTAGTAAGGGGTTAGATTTTCCAAAAGTAACTTTAGTTGGAGTTATAAATGCTGATACATCACTAAATATTCCTGATTTTAGGAGTAGTGAAGTAACATTTGCTCTTTTAAGTCAAGTATCGGGAAGAGCTGGAAGAAGAGATGCTCTAGGAGAAGTGATAATTCAAACATTTAATTCAGATAATTATGTAATAAAGTGTATTAAAGAAAATAATTATGATAAATTTTATTTGCAAGAGATGAATTTTAGAAAGAATTTGAAGTATCCTCCATATTATTATTTGGTAAGTGTTAAAGTAATAGGTAAGACATATGAAAATGTGATAGAAAACGCTAATAAAGTTAAAAATTATTTAGTAAGTAATTTAAGTGAAAATACAATAGTTTTAGGACCAACAACAGCAGCAGTGTTTAAATTTAATAATGAATATCGAATGCAAATAATCATAAAATATAAATATGATGATAAATTGCTAGAGGTATTAAAAGATGTCGATAATATTGTCAATAATAAGGATAATTATTTGGAAATAGATTTTAATCCTTTGCGAATTTAGATTTATATGATAAAATATTTATAGGAGGAATGTAATATGTGGATTGCAATAGGAATTATTGTTGTAATAATATTAATACTTGTTGTATGGGGATTTTCAACATATAATAAGTTAATTGAATTGCGTAATAGGGTAAAAGACCAATGGGCTCAAATTGATGTACAATTAAAAAGAAGATTTGATTTGATACCTAATTTAGTAGAAACTGTTAAAGGGTATACTAAACATGAAAGTGATACATTAGAATCAGTGATTAAGGCTCGTAATACTTATGTATCAGCTACAACACCAGATGCTCAAATGAAAGCTGATGGAGAATTGGAACAAGCAATATCGAAATTATTTGCTCTTGCTGAGTCTTATCCAGAGTTAAAAGCTAATACAAATTTTCAACAATTGCAAAGTGAGTTAACGGAAACTGAAAGTAAAATTGCTAGTGCTAGACAATTTTATAATGATACAGTACTACAATATAATAATAAGGTGGAAATGGTTCCAAGTAATATTATTGCTTCACTATTTAAATTTAAGAAAGAGGCTTTCTTTGAGGCGGTAGAAGCTGAAAGAGAAAATGTCCAAGTTAAGTTTTAAGACGTCAAGCACGTCTTTTTTTAAAGGTTGGTGTGATTAATGAAAAGAATAGTATTCGCATTATTTGTCTTTTTGGTGTTGCCATTATCTAGTATGGCAGTGGATGTCGATTATGATATTGATGCATATTATATAGAGGCGTATATATTGGAAAATGGGGATGTCCAAGTTTCGGAAATATTTTTAATTGATGGTTCTTTAAATGGTTATCAAATGAACCTAAGTTTAGCTAGTAGCAATAGTACTATTAAAGCTAGTGCTATTAGTAATGTTAGTGTTTCTGGAGCTAGTTTGGATGAAATAAATTTTAATACCTTTGAAGATAGTTTTACAGAGTATGAATTAGTTAGTTATGCCTCTGTAGGAGAAAGTGATAAATATGTTGTTAATAATACATATAATGGTGTAAGTATTTCGATTTATCATCCAATAGATAATGATACGTATGCATTTAGATTAGATTATACTATTGAAGATGCTATTGTGATGCATGATTCTTTCGCTGAATTTTATTGGAATTTCTTTAGTGGTGAATTAACAGATGCAATAAATAATCTAAACATACGAGTAATATTACCTGGTGTTGATACTAGTGATTATTTTCGTTATTGGGCACATGGTCCCTTATCTGGTGAGGTTAGAGATTCAAGGAATATTACTACAAGTTATGTTTATGCTACAATCGATACTTTAGATGCATATGGGACTTTGGATATTAGAATACTTTTTGATGATGATTTAGTAACTGGTGTTAGTAATTATAGCACTGATACATTTGATGAAATAATTGCGTATGAGACAGCTTTAGCAGAAGAAACGAATGCTTTGCGTTTAGATATGCAAGCAAAACTTACAATTGCCACTATTGGAACTGTTGGTTTTTATATTGCTTTGGTGGGACTGTTTATATTTATATATATTCGTTATGACAAAGAAAGAAAACCAATATTTAATTTAAAATATAATCGAGAATTTATCGATGATTATAATGTTGAAGTAGTAGATTATTTGATGAATAGAAGAATTACTGAAAATGCCCTTAGTGCTTCAATTATGAATTTAATATATAAAAAGAATATTAAGGTTGAAAAAATTGAAGAAGTTAAAGATGAATATGTATTTACATTAGTAAATAGAAATAAATTGAATGATACGGAAAGAGCTTTAGTTGAATTTCTTTTTGATAATGTAGGTAAGAGGACTGGTAGGTTTACTACTACTAATTTAAAGAAGTATGCAAGTGATACGAGAACATGCCAGACATTTATGAATAGTTATACTAAATGGAGAGAAATGGTAGTTGCTGATGGTGAAAAAGAAGAGCTTTTTGAAAAGAAAAAAAGTTATATAATTTGGCCATTTATATTACTTATCTATTCAATATTATTGATGTCTTATATTGCTTATCATAATATTGAACTTGTTTTTGGAGTAATAACTGTCTTTTTTGCTATTATCTTTTTGATATATACATTTTCATTTAGTAAGAAGACTCAAAAAGGAATTGAACATTATGCTAGATGGAAAGCTTTTAAAAACTTTTTAAATGATTTTGGTAATTTTAAAGTCAAAGATTTGCCAGAAATAGTGTTGTGGGAAAGATACTTGGTTTATGCAACAGTATTTGGTTTAGCAACTAAAGTTGAAAAAGCAATGAATGTCAAAATAAAGGAATTTCCAAAAGATGCTGATATCAATTATTTTGCTTTAAATTATATTACCAATATTCATATAGCTAATTTGGTTACTTCATCGATGCACTCAGCAATTAACACTTCTCAAATGACAATTAACCGTGTTAATGCTAATTCGAGTATGAGTAGCGGCGGAGGATTTGGTGGAGGTTTCTCTGGTGGAGCAGGCTTCGGTGGTGGAGGTCGCAGTGGCGGAGGATTCTAAAAGATATTCGAAAGTGAAAAAAGCATTTGATAAGAAAAATATTTTAATTGCTTTAGCTTGTTTTACTATATCTTTTGTAATTCTTTTGTTGACATCCAAAAATTCTTTTTTATACCCATTTAATGACTGGGTTGATGCCAATGCTTTTTTTACTGTTGGTAAATCGATGGTGCATGGAATTGTACCATATCGTGATTTGTTTGAACAAAAAGGTCCACTTTTATATTTGATATATGGAATTGGATCTCTTATCTCTTTTAAGTCTTTTTTTGGTATTTTTGTTATAGAAGTATTCTTTTGGACAATATCCTTAATAGTTTTATACAAAATATTGCGAATGTTTTTAAGTTTTAAAAGTAGTTTTTTGATACTACCGATATTTATGAGTATAATTGCTACTAGCAATGCTTTTAGTCATGGTGGTTCTGCTGAGGAATTATGTGCACCATTTTTCTTTATAACGTTATATTATTTTATTAAACATTTTAAGGTAAAAGAATTAAATAAAAAAGAAATGTTGTTAAGTGGAATAATGGCTGGATTTATTTTGCTAATCAAATATACTTTACTTGGGTTTTGGATTTCTTTCACGATTGCAATATTCATCGATTATTTATTAAAAAAAGATTATCGAAAGGCAATAATTTATCCCTTAGTTTTATTATTTGGAATACTTATTCCATTAAGTTTATTTTTAATATATTTTGCTATTAATAATGCTGTATATGATTTTATTTATACCTACTTTTATATTAATATGAGTGTATATAGTGAATTATCTAGTGGAATAATACTAAGAATAGGTGAATTATTTAAAGGTTTTGTTGGTAGTTTAACAAAAGAATATGTCTCTTTAGTAATATTTTTGGTAATGATTGTATTGTTGTGGAAGTTAGATATTAATAAAAAATTTAAAATATTGTTTTTAATTACTTTCTTTATCACAATATTAGGGGTATATTTTGGTTTAAAGTTTTATCAATATTATTTATTATTTATATTATTTTTTATAAGTATTGGTTTACTTAGTATATTTAATTTATTATCTAAATATATAGATAAAATAAATAATAGAATATATGTTGTAATTTGTATAACTATTAGTAGTTTGTGTATTATTAATGGGTTTTATAATGCAAATTATAAAGAATATATGAGTAAAGATATTACAGAATTTTTCCAATATGAGTATGCTAGTATTATAAATGAATATAGCGATGCAACAGTTTTAAATATGGGGAAGCTAGATTGTGGTGTTTATACTTTAGCAGGGATATATCCAAGTACTTATTTTTTTGAAGTGCAAAATATTAGTTATGAAAGATTTCCTGATATGATAGATTCGATGCAAGAATATGTTCAAAATAAGGAAGTAATGTTTATTGTTTATTATACAAAATTGGATTTGGATGCCTTAAAGAAACAAGAGAGTATTTTATTTGAAAATTATGAATTATTAGAAGAAAGATATCAAAAATTTGAAAATAGTTATTTTTATGGGTATTTGTTTAAGGTAAAGTAATGAAAATAATTTGCATATTCAAATTACTTGTGGTATAATCAATTCGACCCAAAAGGTATATAATCCGCTGTATTTATATAAGATTATAGGTAAAAATAATAAGGAGGTAAGATAATGGCAAATCTTGTTGATAAGATTAATGCAAAACATGTTCGTAAGGATATCCCAGAATTTAGAGTGGGAGATACTGTTAGAGTTAATGTTTGGGTTAGTGAAGGTAAAAAAGAAAGAATTCAATCATTTGAAGGTTTAGTTATTGCTAAACGTGGTGGTGGAGTTTCAGAAACATTTACTGTTCGTAAAAAATCTGGATCTGTTGGAGTTTCTCGGATATTTCCAGTTAATGCCCCAACGATTGATTCAATAACAGTTGTTAAAAAAGGTAAAGTTAGAAGAGCTAAACTTAACTTTATCAAGAAAATGCGTAAAGAATACAAAGTTAAAGAAAGAAATTAATTTCTTTCGAACTGTTTACAAAAGCTGTAAACGGTTTTTTTATTTATGCTTTAAAAAAGCATAAATATATTATATAATAAATTAGAAGGACTTAAGGGTGATTGAATTGAAAATAATAAATAGTTTGTTACCATATGTAGCAATAGTGTTTTTTATCATTATTATTAGAACATTTATTATTACGCCGGTTAGGGTTGATGGCACTAGTATGAATGATACTTTAGAAGATGGCGATATTTTACTTTTATATAAATTGGCAAAATATGATAGGTTTGATATTGTTGTTTTAAATGAAGAAGATGATGATGAAATAATTATTAAAAGAATTATTGGTTTGCCAGGAGAAACTGTTAAAATAGAAGATGGTATAATATATATTAATGATGTAGAAATGCCAGAAGATTATGGTTATGGTGAAACGAGTGATTATGAAGAAGTTACTTTAGCTGATGATGAATATTTCCTTTTAGGGGATAATCGTCTTGTAAGTAGAGATTCTAGATATTTTGGCCCAGTAAAAGAAGAAGACTTACTCGGAGAAGCAGTGTTTAGATTATGGCCTTTTAAAAGCATTGGGTTAATAGATTAGAAATAAGTTTGTTTAAAATGATAAAACTTATTTCTTTTTATTTGGTTTAAAAAAAATTAAAGTTTCATCTGTATATATATCCTTTATTTTGTTATTCTGTGATAAAATATATATTGAGAAAGGAAGTTGATGATACATATGAGATATTTAGGTAGTTCTACAATAGAAACTGATAGATTAATATTAAAAGCTCAAACTATGGATGAACAACATTATTTGTGGACAATATTAATGCTTCCTGAAGTTAATAAATATTATTTAACAGTACCAAAAAAGTTTAAAGATAACTTATTAGATTGGGATTTACAAAAGAAATATTATGAAAAAGAAATGGAACACGCTAATGATAAAGATGTGTTTAAATGGAGTATATTTTTAAAAGAAACTGGTAAATGTATAGGACGGCTTTCTTGCCAAGATAAAGAAGATGACTCTATTAAAGATTCGAGCATAAGAGATGTTGGGTGGTTTATCGACCCGCTTTATCAAGGACAAGGGTATGCAACAGAAGCTGCAAAAGCAATGCTTGATTTTATGTTTTTAAAGTGTGATATTAAAAAGATTATTACTGCAGCTGCAAAAGAAAATAAATCTTCATGGAAAATAATGGAGAAGTTAGGGTTTGAAAGAACAGATAAAACTATTATGATACAATATACCTTTGTTGATGAATTAGTCGAAGATTTCGAATATGTTCTTACTAAACAAAAATACTTAGAGTTTATTAATAACCAAAAGTGATATTGGGTTGTTGAAATCAACAAAATGATAAAGTTATAAAAAAATTGAATGGTTTAATCGATAAATAAAATTGGTGGTGGTATATATATGGGAAAGTTATATCTTTTAAGTGGTGACTATGTATTAAATTCTAAAGGCAAAGATGCCATAGTTAATGCTGCGAATAAATATATGATAAATGGTAGTGGTATTTGTGGAGTTATTTATAAAAATGCTGGTATTGAGTTGTTAGAATATTGTAAACAAACATATAAAACAGATATGGAAACAGGAGAGATAAGAGTTACACCAGGATTTAATTTAAATATGGATATTATACATGTGTTAGCACCAAAATATTATGAAGCAAAAAATCCACTTGATGAATTATTACTTGCTTACAAAAATATGTTAGAAACTATAATAAAAAAAGGTTATAAAAATGTGCTTGTTTGTAGTTTGGGTACAGGTGTACATGGATACAAACATGAAGATGTTGCTAAACCTCTTATATTTCTCTTAAATAATTTTTGTAAGATAAATGATGTTAGTTTATATTTAAATAATATATATCCGATTTATAAAGACATATATTTAACCCCTTTTTTAGAATTTAATGTCTTAAATTTAAAAAAGGATTTAATAAATTTAGAACCAAAAGAAATACTGCAATATTTAAACGAGAATAATTTAATTGAAAATGATATAAAAGAGAAGTATGATAATTTTGTAAGAAGCAAAAAATTAGATGACATGTGTTTATCTGAAAAACTTATTTGTTTACAATATACATTAGAAAATTTTAATGTTACGAAAAATCAAATTAAAAAACTAATAGATTCTTTTTAGTGAATTTAACTATTGTGTTTAGATGGTATGAAATCAACGTAATAAGATTAAAAAGTCTATTATAAAATAGCAAAGGAGGGAGAATGCAAGAAATTGTTACAAAATATTCTAATGAAATTTTTGAAGATATAAAACGAATTGATGAATATGATAATGAATATTGGTTTGCACGTGATTTGCAAAAAATATTAGAGTACAAAGAATGGAGAAATTTTAAAGTAGTAATAGATAAGGCTATAACATCTTGTGAGAACAGCAATTTTAATATAACTGATCATTTTGTTGAAACCAACAAAATGATAGAATTAGGTAAAACCGCCAAAAGGGAAATACTTGATTATAAACTTTCTAGATATGCTTGTTATTTGATAGTACAAAATGCCGACCCAAGCAAGGAAGTAGTTGCTTTAGGTCAAACTTATTTTGCTATTCAAACGAGAAAACAAGAAATAACTGAACAGGAATATGATACCTTATCAGATGATGATAAAAGACTATATCAAAGAAATTTAACAAGACGTGGCAATTATACATTGCAAAAAGTAGCAGTATCTGCTGGAGTGAAAAACATGGCTGAATTTCATAATGCGGGATATAGAGGATTGTATAATGGTGAAACAGCTGATGACATTTTTAAAAGAAAAAGATTACGTTATAGAGAAGATATTTTAGATAATATGAATGAAGATGAGTTGATAGCTAATTTATTTAGGATAAATCAAACGAAGCAAAAACTTATACGAGATAATATTCAAGGTGAAAAAGAAGCTAAAGATGTACATTATGAAGTTGGTAAAAAGGTAAGGAAAGCAATTGCTGATATTGGTGGCATGATGCCAGAAGATATGCCTACCCCTGAAAAAAGTTTAAAAGAACTTGAAAAGGAAA
>CAZEMQ010000027.1:0-10155 GCA_964513435.1 uncultured Muribaculaceae bacterium | reverse complement strand
TTTTTTGGCAATTAATTATTCCCTTTTTTTACTTCTTCTTTCAATTCAAACAAATAATTAAGTGCTTGAATTGGTGTGGTATTCATCAAATCAATACTTTCTAATTTGTCTTTAATTATATCGTTTTTTGAAGTCTCTTGAAAAAAATCCATGCTAAGTTGTACTTTTTCTTGAGGATTTTTCTTCTTAGCATTAGTTTCATAATCTTCTAATATTTCCGAAGCTCTTTTTAGAAGTTTATCTGGCATATGAGCTAACTTTGCTACATGAATACCATAACTTTTATCAACAGCACCATTTTTTACTTTATGTAAAAATGTAATTGTATCACCATTTTCAACAGCACTTACATGAACATTTTTAATATTTTTATATTTTTTATCTAAGCGTGTAAGTTCATGATAATGAGTAGAAAACAAAGTAAAAGATTTAATATTTTCGCTAATATACTCTAGTATTGCTTGAGCTAAACTCATTCCATCATAAGTTGCAGTACCTCGTCCTAATTCATCAAATAAAATCAAAGAATTACTAGTAGCATTGCATATAGCATTGCGAGCTTCCTTCATCTCAACCATAAATGTCGATTCCCCACTCACTAAATCATCACTAGCACCAATACGAGTAAATATTTTATCAACAATCGGTAAGTTCGCACTAGTCGCTGGTACAAATGAACCAATCTGAGCCATAATAACAATTATAGCTAGCTGACGCATATAGGTTGACTTACCACTCATGTTAGGACCTGTAATAAGTAATGTATTAACTCCACTATTCATTACACAATCGTTTGGAACATATTCTTCTTTACTAACTATTTCTACTACAGGATGTCTTCCATCTTTGATATTTATAATATCATTATCATTGATACTTGGTCTCACTAAATTATACTCTTCACTACAAACAGAAAGCGACAAAATACAATCTAGTTCACTTAATGCATTAGCAGTCTTATTTAATGCTGGAACTTCTAATTTTATTTTATTTCTTATTTCACAAAATAAATCATATTCCAAATTCATGATATTTTCTTCAGCATTTAATATTAACGATTCTTTTTCTTTTAATTCTGGTGAAATATATCTTTCACAATTAGTAAGAGTTTGCTTACGATACCAATTAAATTCATCTTTTACTAAATTCTTAGAACCATTAGGTACTTCAATAAAATATCCAAATACTTTATTAAAACCAATTTTCAAATTTTTAATTCCCGTTTCTTCTTTTATTTTAGTTTCAAAACTAGCTACAAAATCTTTACCACCGCTACGAATACTTCTAAGTTCATCTAATTCTTCATTGAAACCACTCTTGATTATATTTCCTTCTCTAATACTTATCGGTGGTTCTTCACTTATTGCTTTATCAAGCAACTCCCAAATATCTCCATGAATATCAATATCAAAATTAAATCCTAATTTCTGATTAATTTCAGATATTCTTGGCAACACCACCAAGCTATTTTTTAATTGCAATAAATCTCGAGCATTTAAATTGCCATTAATAACCTTACCAGATAATCTTTCTATATCATAAACTTCATAAAGTAAGTTCCGTAATTCATCTTTTAAAATAAATTCATTATTTAACTTTTCTATTTTATTATATCTTTCTTCTAGTACTTCTTTATTTTTTAAGGGATTTAATATCCAACTTTTAAGTTTCCTACTTCCCATTGCAGTCTTACATTTATCAAGTAACCAAACTAAAGAATATGTTCTTTCTTTTAAACGAATAGTTTCAACCAATTCTAAATTTCTAACAGTATGAACATCCATCTCAACGTAATCATTTTTCTTAATAATCTCTAAATTATTTATACAACTTAAATCTTTAAGCTGACGAACTACTAAATAATAAAATAAATGTTCTACTCCACTACGTAATCTTATATCTTTAATCGTATCTAAAAAATCTTGATACTTATCTTTTAAAAATTCACCATTAATGGTTACTTCAATATTATAAGTGTTTTTAAGCAAATCAATTAAAGCTGTATTTAAATTATCTAGCAATACTACTTCTTTTATATTATAATTTAATATTTCATTTAATAACGTATCCATGTTATTTTCAATACTTAAACTAGCTAAATAACTAGTAGAAATATCTAAAATTGTAATAAGTATTATATCTTGGAAAAATAAAACACCTGCAACATATGAAGAATCTCTTTCGTTAAGTAAATCGTTATCAGCAATAGTTCCTTTGCTAATTACATCTACAACTCCTCTTTTAACCATTTTGTTTCCATTAGTGCGTGGGTCTTCAAGTTGTTCACATATTGCTACTCGATATCCTTTATTGACTAATTTCTCAATATAACTTTTTACATTATTGTGAGGAACACCACACATGGGAACTCTTTCTTCCAGCCCAGCTACCCTACCAGTCAAAGTAAGTTCTAATTCCCGAGATGCAATTAATGCATCTTCAAAAAACATTTCATAAAAGTCTCCCAAGCGATAAAAGACCAATTCCTCAGGATATTGATCTTTTATTTCCATATATTGAGCCATCATAGGACTTAATTTATTTTTATCTACTTCACTACGTTTCATGCTTTTAACTCCTATGAAGTATTATAGCACGTAATTAGCCCTATTTACAAACTTAAATTGCTATTTTTCGTTTTCTTTCAAGTATTATTTCAGATATTTTATAATTAATATCCGTATTAGGTATTTTAACGTTTACTACATTTATACTAATTACCTCTTCATTCGTTTTTATTTCAAATTCTATCAAGTCATTTAGCAATTTATAACCGCTCGGAGCAACTATTTCTTCTAAGTAGTATTTACCAAATAACAAATTATCAAATATTATTATTCCAGTTTCATCACTTATAGCTCGTGATATTTCATTCATATCTTCGTCATATAATACAAACTCTGAATTACTTAAATAATTGCCACTTTCATCTTGTTTAACTATTTTAACACTACCTAAAATCGGATAATTAGGAAACTCTACTATAACAGTATCTTCTTCTCCAGTTACTTCAAAATAAATTTCTTCATAATTAACATTATATCCAGATATTTCCTGACCTTCAATTTCAACTATTTTATATTTCCCTTTACTTAACACATAATCACTTTCAAATATGCCCTCTTCATTAGTAACACCTGATAATATGAATGTACCAGCTTCATCATAAATAGCAAACTCAATCCCCGCCATATTAATAACTTCATTACTTATAGCATCAACCTTTATAATCTTTAAAGCATAACCAACTACATCTATTTCTAATTCATAATTGATACTTTTTAAGTTGCCAGTTGCTACTGCTGTTTGACTTTCCGTATTAATATAAACTAAAAAAGGACCAGTATAATTATCATATTTTCGCTGCAAAATTATTTGCTGTTTACCTAAAACAGTACCACTGACAACTAAATTATTACCATCAATTGTAACATATTCATTATCTAAAACTTCATAATACTTTAAAACATTATTATTATCATTTAATAAAACCGTTTCCCCTTGTTTTATTGTCAGTTCAGTAAACTGTGGTGTAACATAATGACTAGCTACTAAAGCCTCAATCTCAGCGATTTCTGAGGCATACTTATCTATATTATTTTCTCCACCCAAAGTATCTGTAAAATAAAACTGCCCCTCAGGTTCTAACACTCGCCATATCATCATCTGTGTAACATAGTACCAATAATCCTCAGTATGATTTCCATATTGATATCCATAATAAGCTATAAGGGAAATATGCTCTAAGACTTCATCAGAAATATCTAAGTATTTTTCATAGTCTTCATCATATACTTCATAACTATGATTATTAATTAAATCAACAAACGGTTCAATACAATAAACATATTGACCATCACTTGCTCTTCTAATAAAGCCTCCATGCCGTGTAGTTTCTTTACCACTAGCAGAAATTTTTCGGATATACATGCCATCTATTTTTTCAGCACTATATATTTCATCGCTTGTAGCACCAACATCTAAAACCCCTATTAAAAAACATAAAACTACAAACACTATTCTTTTTATAACCATGACCTCCTATCAATATTGTAGTTAAAAAGATATTAAAGCAAAGAAAAACCTCCTTTCACTTTATATATATAGATATTTTTTCCCTTTTTCATTTTTTTTAATATAAAGTTTTTTAAAAAAATGAAAAAGATGTCTTTAAGACACCTTATCCGTTAAGTAAAAATTCTAAAGCTTCATCAAAAGTAGCAACACCTTTAATATAGATATCCAAATCAAACTCTTCCTTCACAGCAATTGCTTCTTCATAATTTTCCATTGGGCACAAAAATATTTCAGCATCACTCTTAACTGCCCCCAAAATCTTGTATTTAACACCATCAATTTCTCCGACAGTCCCATCTAAAGAAATAGTTCCTGTTCCTACAATTGTTCTACCCTTAGTAATATCTTCTTCAGTAATCGCATTATAAATAGCAAGCGTAAGCATTAATCCACCGCTAGATCCAGATTCACTTGATTTAGTAGATATACTTATACTTGGATTAGTTTCATATTCATAAGTAGTAAGAAAAGAAATACCAACTTTTAACCCTGAATCAGTTTCATATATTATAGCACTAGCTTCCATCTCTTCTCCATTACGATTCACTACAAATGATACACTATCTCCAACTTCTTTACTATTTACTATTTCTCGTAATTCTTCAATATCTTTTATTTCAACCCCATCAGCAGTAAGTATCTCATCATATATTTCTAAATCCGTTTCTGCTTCATCTGCAATATAAACTATATTATTAACTTCTCTAGTAATCGTTAATTCTAACCCTGCTTTTTGATAAGCCAAAATCGTAGCATTATCAATAGATGATTGCATATAAAGTTTCTCCAGTTCTAATAACTCATCGACAGATTCATCATTAACAGTTATATCACTACTCTTAATTAAATCCCAATTAGGCATAATATAAGAAAGCAAAATCATCGGCAAAGTACCTTTAACCAAAGAAACATAACTCATATTTAATGACCCTGTAGTTTCATAATCAGTATCAACATCTATTCTCTCTTCTAAATTAACTATTCCTCCAGGAGTATATATCACAAAAGGAAACTCGTAAAAGAATAAAAAAATAATAACTCCCCAAACAATTAAAAATTTATAATTTTCAACAATAAAGTTTTTTATACTAGAATATAATTTATTAAACAATTGCATCACCTAATTAATTATAGCAAAAAAGGGGATAGTTATGAAAAATAAATTACTCTATTTTACAATTCCTATACTATTTTTCTTAATATTTAAAAACTATTCTCTAGTTTTAGATGCAACTATTACATCTTTTGATATATGGCTAAACAAAGTATTCCCCTATCTTTTCATAATGATTATATTAAATGATGTCTTACTAAGTCTAAATTTTGTAACTATATTTAAAAAACCTAGTTTATATGTGTTTTTTTTATCCTTAACCAGTGGTAGCCCTACATCAGCTATTATTATAAATAATCTTTATACTTCTAGAAAAATAGATAAAGACTATGCCAACATTACCTTATTGTTTTCCTACTTTGCTAATCCCTTATTTTTATATACTATATTAAATACTATATTCAATTCCTTTACTATCACTATTAAATTAATACTTATTCATTACTTAAGTAATTTTTTAATTTATTTATTATTTCGAAAAAAACTATCTCCAACAAATACATACTCTATAAATTCGACCATTAATATTGCTAGTTCCATTAAAAAAGCTATGACTACAACCACTATGGTTCTCGGAGCCATAACTTTTTATCTCGTAATCAGTAACATCTTATCATTACCTCTGCTATTGCGAGGAATTATGGAAATGACTCAAGGATTAAATTCCCTAATCACTTTAGATTTTGCCCATAAAGATTTATTATGTATGCTTTTTATCTCTTTCGGAGGAATATCCATCCATACCCAAGTAAAATGCATACTAGATGAAACAGATTTAGACTATACATACTTTTTAAAAGGACGAATATACCAAACAATTATTGCTATTATTTTAACAACTATAACCAAGGCAATCTAAATAATAAATATTTAAATTATTTGCATCTCCGATTATACTAATACTTATATCATCAAGAGTATTATTACTACTAGCGTTATTAGATTCATTTTCAGTATGAATTTCAATATCAATATTAAACGCATAAATATTAGCATCTTTAGCAAAATAAACTGTAGCAGATCTAGTATAAATAGTACAATCAACCATATCCCAAGTTCTCGTTACCCCACTTGAACTAATATAACTAAATTCTGTAGAACTAGCTTGAATAGTAGATGTAGAACTATCCGAAAAAGTGAATTTAATCACCAAATTTGAAGAAGTACTACCAGAATCATCAATTCCTGTTAAAGTTTTAGATATAATATCGTTATTAATAGCACGCAATATCTCTACCCTAACCATTTGATTTTCCTTAGCATAAGTCGTATTAGTTTGAGCATTATTAAGTTCAATAACTAATTTAAACATAAATACTAAAACTACTGAAACAAGGGCAATACTTATAATTACTTCAATTAAAGTAACACCTTTTTTATTTAACATACTACACCTCCACTCTATATGGTGATGAATATGTTCCATTACCACCTACATATTTTAAATTACTATTTAAATAAAACACTGGTCTTACTTCATATTCAGAACTAATTGTAGCACTTCCTAAAGTCCCACTCGTAGTTAAATAATAAAAGTTTTGAGTTGTTCCACTAACACCAGTTATAAACCAAGTGTTTCTACCATTATAAAGCCAATTAGAAGTAGAATTAATACTCGATGTATAATTATCAGTTGTAGTAGCATAAGCATAATCACTAATATACATTAATCCAATTTTACTAACAACATAAACATTTTCTCTATTATCTCCAACTTCATAATCATAAATATTGTATGCACTAGTATTAGCAGTTGTTGCAATTCCTCCGATATACCAAGTTGTATTAGCAATAGCACTTTGCCATGAAGTACTGAACGTATTTAGAAAATCTGAATTTAAATAAGCATATATTCTTGTAGCAGAAAAATCCGTTGTTTCTATCAAATTATATTGCATTGTAGTAGCATAAGTATTTTTTATAATCTTTATCTTACCTCCAAAAATACCAATAATGCGATATAAATTATCACTAGGACAAGGATCAGTATCACTTCCAAAACAAATATAATTATTAGGATTACTACCTACATAACGATAACTATTATCTAGTGATCCACCAGTTAAAGAACTATTATGTCTAACTAATCCCAAACTTTCATTTTGACTAACTAAATATCTCGCCAAATTATCATCAGATAATTCTTCTTTAATCTCTTCTTTTAAAGTATTTAACAAAATTCGATTATTAATCAAACTACTAACAATAAATAACAATACTATTAAAATAACTAAAAAGAAAGAATAAAGTACAGTTGTTGAAATAAATCCTCTATTATTCATAATCCACCTATATTCCCAATGAAGTGTAATAAGAATGACAATTAGTATCAATTCTAGGAATACATTTTGTAACTACACCATTTACCATTTTTTCCGCATATTCAATAACTAAATAATAATCATAAGTCGTATCACTTAAAGAGGTAATATAAGAACTCATATTATAACTAAGACCTTCAGTTGAAGCTTCACATTTCAAAGAATCATTATCAGTATCACAATCATCTAACATTGTCGAATCCATCAAGATAATTTGATTTATATTAAATGTATTAAACAAAATCTCAAAAGACCCCTGCATATTACTAGCGGTTTGTTCAGATGTAAACATATTTTCATATGATGGACCAATACTTATTATATAGGTATCATCAAAACCATATCTTTTAACATCTCCAATATTACTATTATTCTCCAAAAAAGTTCTTATTTGATTAGTACGATACAAATAAGCTATATCATCATAATATAATCTCGTTTCTTCTCTATTAATTATAGTATTATATGAACTATATAAATATAGTAGTGATGTTGATAGAATTACAACAGTAACAATAGTTTCAACAATTATGAAACCTTTATTCTTCACATTCATCATAAATCACTTTCCTTACTATAAAAATAATAACAAAAAATATAGTAAAAATCAATTGAAAAAAAATATAACATATAATATTATAGGTGACTAAAATGTATCCATGGCAAAAACGCCCAGGTGGTGGGCTTACTATTTTAATTTTGTTTATTTTAGCTGTTTTAATTTTTTATCAATTATTAATTACTTTTATTCTTCCCTTTAGATGGAATATATTTGTTTTATTATTAGAAATATTTTTATTCTTTTTCTTCTTGTCCCGTATCATCTGGCCCCATTAAATTATAATAGGGCTTTATCAAATCTTCAGTTTTAAAGACATAATCAATTACTAAATTATTAGCTCGACATTGCAATAATTCCGTTTCCTCCACTTGTATATCAGGTGGCAAAGCGATTAATATAAATAGTAACTTTTTTTCATATTCTAACAAAGGAAATTTATACATATATCTTTCTAATGCTTCAGAAAAATTGGTATTCAAATATTCTTTTTTATATAATTTTACTAAATCAATAATTGGTGTATCAATTAAATAATCATCCCAACTAATTAAAACTTCTTTTGTTCCTTTTAAATAATGTTCTAAAGCAAGATTATTATGAACAACACTAACTCTTATCTTAGTTTCTCTTTTTACTAAATCATACCACTCATCTAACTCTTTTTGACAAAAATCTAATGCTGCCATAATCTTCGAATAATTTCTCAAAAACTGATAACTAGATGGAGAATAATATACTTCGTTAAACTTTATATCGAATTGAGTTTCAAACTTAGCTTTTAAGTAACTAATATTGCTTTTTATATCTTCATATATTGCTTTATAAGCATCTTCACTTACTTCCTTAAAATAGCTAGTTTTATTATGTAAACTAGCTATTAAATCAATAATGTCATCATACATCTGTTCTTTAGGCATATTTATACTCTCAATATATTCAAAAACATTAACATCTTTTCTAGATGCATCGATTAATTCAGGAAAATTGCCAAAACCACGACTTATCAAATAATTATATAATTCTCTAATATCTTTGCTTTTAGGTTTAATAATGAAGTCCCCACTTGTAGTTTCTAATAAAGTTGCTTTACCTTTTAAAGTATAACGATAAGGTTTATATATTGCTTTTAATACTTCTAAACTTCTATTCATCGATATCTGGAATAATTATTTTATCTCCGATAGCAACCGTACTTAAATCATTATACTCTCCAAGTACATTACTATTAGTATTATATCTTGTACAAATAGATTCAATAGTATCACTTTCACTCATTACGTGTATATGATAGGTAACAAATGATTCTTCAGCCATACTAACACTTTCTAATACAGCTTCTTCTTGCTTGTTTTCTTCTTTTAATTCTTCTTTGGTTACTTCAACTTCCACTTCCTTTTCTTGCGTTTCTTCATCGATAATGTCGAGCATTTCATCAAAAGTTTCCCTATCATCTTCAACTGTTTCAAATACCTCTTCTTTAGCTTCTATTGCATTAACACTATATTCAATATTAATTTTTAATGTATCATCATCCACTATTTCATAAGTAAAATCTTCAATAGCAAAATCAACTGAGTCTTCTTCAATCGATGTCGTTAAGTTAACTGAAAAAGGTACAACATGCTCAAACTTTTCCTTATTGACACTTACCTCATGAGTCTTATATTCTCCCGTAATAATAAAATTACCCAGTATTTCTGATGAGTTTACAGTATATTCATGTTCTAAGGAAATACTAACTATTTGTGATATATTAGTACTAAAACGAATATCTTTTGTAAACGGTATTATTAAATTCATAACGTTCCTCCCTAGTAATATATATGTTAGAAGAATATATTTATGATTAAATAATAAACCCCAAAATAAAAAATAAGCTTTTGTGCTTATCATTTATTTAATAAACATTGCATCTCCAAAAGAGAAGAATCTAAAATTATGTTTTATAGCATAATCATATGCATTTAAGATATTTTCTTTAGTAGATAATGCAGAAACTAACATTAAAAGTGTGCTTTTAGGCAAATGAAAATTAGTAATTAAACCATCAATTGCTTTAAATTCAAATCCTGGATAAATAA
>CAZEMQ010000026.1:4334-10160 GCA_964513435.1 uncultured Muribaculaceae bacterium | reverse complement strand
CATATATATTAACACAAAAAACGCACATTTTCTCATGCGTTTATCCTGTATTTTTGCATATATAAGTACCAAAAATTATTAGAAATTTTTTTATGTTATCTTTTATTTTCATGATATTATATTTAAAAGATGTACTTTACCGCTATTATATCCCACAACTATATCCACCAGAACCTATAGCTTCGGGTTGAATTTCGCCATAGTCAGCTGTCCCAGCAATCGCAGTTACACTTGCGTTTTCGGATATATAAATATTCGGAGCTGTTGATATAGAATTACACGTCATAATACGCATTCCTCCACCACCTATTCCTGCACCTAAGCCACTTCCTTGAGCATATACAGTTCCTCCGTTTATATTTATTTGACCAGTAATTGTTCCAGAACTTAAAGCACCATTTCCACCTATTCCTGCTCCAATTCCCTCAGAGATTGCTGTAACTGTTCCTCCATTTATTTCTATTAAAACAAAATTCTCTCCACCTATTCCAGAGTTGCTTGTTCCAGTTGCATTAACTGTTCCACTATTTATTATTATGCTTCCAGCGGTTAGGTATCCGTAATACCCTGCATTTGGTCCACCAATTCCAATAGCTCCTGTAGCATTTAATGTTCCATCCCCATCAATAACTATAGTACTGGATGGAGCAACATATAAACCTACACCCCCTGTTTCAATGGAACTAGCACCTGCAACCAATGTATTTTCTCCGATTAGATTCAAATTAACTGTTGAATCATTAAACAACCTTAAAGTTCCACTCGAAGTGCTTATACTAACATTATTTAATGTTAAATTTGATGTTCCTCCATTAACTGTTATTCCAAATTCTTCGGTTGAACCAGTTATTATTATTTCATTAGAGCTATCTATTTCAATTTGTTCTGTTAGTCCTCCACCAGATACATATAGTTTATCTTCACTACTTCCAACATTTATTTCTATATTACCTAATGATATATCTAAAGCTAAAACTGTAGAATCCTCTTCTCTTTTATATGCTTTAACTGCAATCCCTGCATTAAATGTTTGATTCATTGTTTCGTTAGTCACAGACTCATCAATATATAAATACAAATCATATGTTGCTGTTCCTTGATATGGCAATGCATCACTATACAATTTATAAATTTTAGTATATTCGCTATTTATTCCTTGTTTTAATTCTTCTATTTCATACGATTCAAAATCTATTTCTCCATCACTTGCATCACTTAATACACCATCAATTAATATTTCTTTGGAATCGTGTTCTGTGATAATGTAATGAATGTTACTGTCATTTAGAGTATTTGTACTAAGACTTGCAAGATACAAACTAAAACCAACATATGTATCACAAGTTGAAGTCACAGTAAATACATATGGTTCTGTTTGCATTGCTCTATTCATACTCATTGGATAACTATTTTCTAAATCAATTGAATTGCCATTATCAATTAAAGTAATATTTGCACAACTACTTAAAGAAACACTCATTATTGAATCTGTATCGTTTACTGGTTTCATAAATGAATACGTTATTCCCAGCACTAAGCAAAAAACAATTAATATTGATAATATCGATAATAATATAAGTTTATTTCTTTTAGTCATCATCCATACCTACTTTCATATCGATTATATCATAAAATTCGGAAATGTAACACAAATTTGTGTTACTTATTATTTAATTATTTGTTAGATATAATTTTAATATGAAGGAGATTAATATCATGGATTCATTTAAAATACCAAAAGAAAATAGAAACATCTCTATTACTAGAACTGTTCGCATAAATGAGTCGCTTTTAGAAAAGTTAGAAAAAGTTGCTAACAAAAACAATATTTCTACAAATAAATTAATAATATATTGTATCGAATATGCTTTAAATAACATGGAGAGTTCTGAAAAAGATTTAAAACAAAAATATGTTGATAACTAGTTATTTACTAACATCAACATATTTTATTTTTATACCCTCTTTACTAAATTTTTCTTCGTATTCTGTTTCAACGTTTTCTATATCTTCATTATGCAAATCATAACTAACTCTATTTATTTTATAATCATGTTCTTTAAAAGTTTGTAAGCTATATTCAAATAAATTATCATTATCGGTTTTCATTATTATGTGAGCCTTATCTTTAAATAATTTATCATAGACTTCTAAATATTGTTTCGATGTAAGCCGGCGTTTAGCATGACGGTCTTTTGGCCATGGGTCAGAAAAATTTAAGTAAATCGTATCAATTTTTCCTTCTAAAACATCGACGAGATTTTTGGCATCCATAATAAGGATTTGCAAATTATCAGGTTTTATATCTCTAATTCTTTTGATAGCAACACTTGCTACACTAGAATATTTTTCTACCCCAATAAAGTTGTATTCTGGATACTTTAAAGCCATTTCTAAAATAAATTTGCCCTTTCCCATACCAATTTCTAAATGAATTGGTTTAGAATTATTAAAACTCTCATAGAAAAAATCACATGAATTAATAACTTCATCTTTGTCTTTGGGATTACGCATTCGCATCAATATCACTTCCTAAAATAAATCATATATTATTTGTAGGAGGAAAGTTATGAAAAAAACAAGAAATTCGTTTTTTACCGAATCTGGCATGGCATATTCTGGATATATTCAATCGCCACCTAATATGATGAACGCTAATATTCCATATCAAGCACAAACAAGTTATAATTCCTTTTACTCAGGACCTAATAACATGCAAGGTGCAATGTCATATCCACAACCCTACCCACAAACCGACAATGTTGAAAATCGGCTTGCAAAAATAGAAAGGCAAATAAATCGTTTAGAACATCGAATTAGCAAATTGGAATCTACTAATACTACATACATCACAGAAGAAATCGATACCACTGGTAATATGTATATGCTTTAATTATACATAATCAATGCACTAAAACAATATATTTGCTCTTCGCCACAAACCGCAATTGCAACATTGAACTTGATATCTATTATATCAAAGTCCCCAGAATTTAGAAAGCCATTAATTGAGTTTTCTAAATCTTTTTCGTGTGCTTCATCAATTACTTTCACTTTCATTTTATCACCAATAAAATATATGAATCTTATTAATAAATTTGCATTTTAATAACCATTTTGATATAATAACACGCAATCGAAAGGGGATAAAAATGCTACAAATAAAAAAAAACAAGGTTGAAGCATTACCAAAATTTAAAAGAGGTATCTACTGGGCGCCAGATAATACTTTATATAAAATTATTAAAGCTTATGATGCTAAACCTAGAGATAATTTTTATATTTATGTCAATGGCTTAAGAAACATTAATGGTCTTTTATTGCCAATAGATTTGCTTAAAGATGATAGTATTTATGGTTATCAACTACCATTTATACATGATAGTAAAAATATTGATGAAATAGTTAATCGAAACGACAATATTGAATTAGATGTAATAGAAATAATGAAAAGTATTTTTGCGGCACTTCAAGAAATTAATAAACATCTAGTTCTGGGAGATGTTAGAAATACAAATATTTTAATAAAAGATAATCATGCTTTATTTATCGATTGGGAAAATGGAAAAAGATTAAATAGTTCTAAATCACTATTAGTTTGTTATTGCATTGTTGTAAATAAACATATTGTTCCAGATTCTAAAATCGGCGATACTCTAAAAGCTTTATTATCAGCTTTAAGTATTTATTATGATATGGATATGGAAGGTTTTTTTGCTAATAGAGACTTAAATGAACTACTAGAAATATTACAGTATATAAAAACTAATCCAACACTACTTTACTATGTCGAGTATTTAATTGACAAAGCTAAATGTCAAGATGATACAATCGATTTACAATTTTCAGATTTAGTCTCTTATATTATGCCGCCGAGTACTAAAGAAAAAGGTCGTTTGACACAAGCATTAAAGTATAACCTAAATTCTAAAAGATAATTTTTTGCAAAACAGACAAAAACCTATAAAGATTTTCCACTTTATAGGTTTTATTTAACAACTATATTTACAATTCTACCCTTTAATACAATTATTTTAACAATTTCTTTGCCAGCGATATGTTTTTGAACATTTTCTTCATTTAAGGCTTTGTCTTTCGTAACATCTTCATCTTCATCAATTGACACCTTAATCGATGCTCTTATTTTACCATTTACTTGAACACCAATTTCCTTTTCTTTGTCAACGGTCTTTTCCTCATCATATGTTGGCCACTTCCCTTCACAAATTGGGCTATAGCCAAGTATTTCATTTAATTCTTCTGTTATATGAGGTGCCATTGGATTAAGCAAAGTAAGTAAAACTCGATAATCAGCTGCTGTAATATGTTCGGCATCCTCGTAGCTGTTTGCTAAAATCATCAATGTCGATATTGCTGTGTTAAATGACAACGTTACTAAGTCATTTTGAACTTTTTTAATACTCTTATGAATTATTCTTTCTAATTCTGGAGAATAATTTTCGCCCTCAATAACTTTTTCTTGTAAACGAATAACTTTATCTAAAAATCTTTTGCATCCTTTTAAAGAATCCGTATTCCAAGGACAATCTAATTCATAATCTCCCATAAACAATTCATATACTCGCAATGTATCTGCACCATATTCTTTGATAACTTCATCCGGATTAACACCATTGTTTTTCGATTTGCTCATCTTTTGGTTATCGCTACCTAAAACCATTCCATGACTAACTCTAGTCCAAATCATTTCTTTATTAGGAACTAATCCTATATTATATAAGAATTGTACCCAGAATCTTGCATACAATAAATGTCTTGCAGTATGTTCCATACCACCGTTATACCAATTTACTTTATTCCAATACTTCATTGCTTCCATAGAAGCAAATTCTTTCTTATTGTGAGGATCCATATATCTTAAAAAGTACCAACTAGAACCTGCCCAATTCGGCATTGTATCGGTTTCACGTTTTGCAGGACCTCCACACTTAGGACAAGATGTATTAACCCAATCAGTAATTTTAGCAAGTGGACTTTCTCCAGTATCGGTTGGTTCATACTCTGCAACATCTGGAAGAACTAATGGCAAATCCTCTTCCTTCATAGGTTGCCAACCACAAGACTCGCAATAAATCATTGGAATTGGTTCACCCCAAAATCTTTGTCTTGAAAAAATCCAATCTCGCATTTTATAATTTACTTGTTTTTTACCACAATTATTTTTTTCTAAAAACTCTAGCATTTTGTTTATTGCATCTTCTTTATTTAAACCATTCAAGAATTCAGAATTAATATGTGTTCCATCGCCTTCCATTGCTCCAGGACTTAAAGCATATTCAAATGTTTTTTTGTGAAGTCCATCAGCGATTTCTGCTTCGATAACTTTTTTATCAACCCATTCCAAATCAAATTTTTCATCTTCATCTAATTTTTGACTATCTTGAGTACTGTTTTTTAACTTAAACAAAAAACCAGTAGCTTCAATATTAAAGTATTTATCTTTATTATAAGCATAATAATGATGATTTATTTTGGGAAGTTCACAAATTAATTCGATATCTGTATATCCAGTTTCTTCACCAATTTCTCTTTTAGCACAATCAAGGGCAGTTTCACCATCTTTAATAGTTCCTCCGATAAACAACCGCCCTCCCATTTTATTCCAATTAACAGTCAAATACTTATCATTTGCCTCATCATACAATATTGCTACAATTGAATTTTTCTTTGTTTCTCCTTCATGAGATGTACCTGTTACTTCTTCTAATACTTGAATAATTGGAATATTAAACTTAGTTGCAAATTCAAAGTCTCTTTGATCGTGTGCTGGAACAGCCATAATTGCCCCAGTACCATAACTAGCTA
>CAZEMQ010000026.1:0-4234 GCA_964513435.1 uncultured Muribaculaceae bacterium | reverse complement strand
TCTCTTTGATCGTGTGCTGGAACAGCCATAATTGCCCCAGTACCATAACTAGCTAAAACATAATCACTTATATAAATAGGAATTTTTGCATTATTTACAGGGTTAATAGCATAAGCACCAATAAATACCCCAGTTTTTTCTTTATTTAATTCTGTTCTTTCCATTTCATTTTTGAATTTGCATGCTTCTTTATATGCCAAAACTTCTTCTTTTTGTTCTTCACTAGTTATTTTATCAACTAATTCATGTTCTGGTGCAAGCACACAATATGTTGCTCCAAAAAGAGTATCACAACGAGTTGTAAAAACTGTAAATTGTTCAGCTGTACCATCGACTTTAAATATTACTTCAGCACCAACCGATTTACCAATCCAGTTAATTTGACCTAACTTTACTTTTTCAGCAAAATTAGTATCATCTAAACCTTTTAACAAATCCTCAGCATAATCGCTCATCCTAAGCATCCATTGACTTTTTTCTTTTTGAATTACTTGAGCACCACATCTTTCACAAACACCACCAGCAGCATCTTCATTAGACAAAACTGTCTTACAATCAGGACACCAATTAACTGGAACAACATCTTTATATGCCATATTGTGTTTATAAAATTGTAAAAATTGCCATTGAGTCCAGTGATAATACTCTGGGTCAGTTGTAGCTATTTCTCTATCCCAATCAAAAGAAAAACCTAAGCTTTGCATTTGGCTTTTAAAAACTTTAATATTTTCCTTTACAGCTTTAGCAGGATGAATATGATTTTTTATCGCATATTCTTCTGCTGGAGCTCCAAAAGCATCCCACCCCATTGGAAACAAAACATTTTTCCCTTGCATACGCATCATTCTTGCCATTGAATCTTGTGCTGTATAACTTCGAACATGTCCAACATGAAGTCCAGATCCCGATGGATAAGGAAATTCCACCAAAATATAATATGGTTCTTTATCGCTGCCAGTAACTGCTTTAAAACTTTTATGTTCTTCCCAATATTTTTGCCACTTTTCTTCTATTTTTTTATTATTCATCTTTCTTCCACCCTTTCTTAACTAAATGTCTACCTAACAATTCATAAAGTGCATAAATAAGTCCAAATAAGAGGACAAATCCTAAAAGTATTTGAAAAGGTAAATCCCAAGGAATAGTATAAATAACCACAAATACTAAGGAAATAATAAAGGCATTAATTAATGAAGATAATATAAATACATAATTTAAATTCATTTTATTAATATCTAATTTAAACTTAGGAATTAAAATTGAAAAGCCAATAAAATCTTCAATTTTCTTACTTCTTTTCTTTTTCTTAAATTTTTTTATATTATTATATCCTCTTTTCAATATTCCAAAATAATTAATTAAAAAGATTATAACAAATAAACCACAACCCCAAATTAAAGTCAACGTAAATTCATCCATAGTAATGCCTCCAATAAAAAAAGGTGTTGCCAAAGGACGAGCATAACCCGTGGTACCACCTTAATTGTTTCTCTTAATTGATAAGGAAATTACCCCAATACATCCAAAAGCAAGTTCAACCATTCTTCTTTTTTAGTTTCCACCAACCACTAAATCTCTAGTAAAGCTAGAATAATTTACTACTCTTTTTTCATCTGCTTATTGATTATTATATTAAATTTCTGCTAAGTATTCAAGTAGTTTTATAAACATTTTCGTAAATCTACCATCTAAACCGCGTAGTTTTCTAATCTGAATTCTTTTAGTTTTAATATCTTGATCACTAAAGAATATAGCAGCAATTTCTTCTTTTAATTTAGTAGTAATCTTTAAATCGCTAATAATCGAATTAACATCTTCATTAATTATTCTAACAGCATTTATTTCGATGTCTTGACCTTTACAATTAATAGTAAGTTGTTTAGTTGTGTCAACTTCTTGAATATCGATTACAAAATCATTTTCATCTTCATATGTTTCGTATTCTAAATTAGCCACATCTCCATTTAAAAATAAATCTACACTATCTGGAGTTCTAGTATTTCTAAAACGAATTTTATAATTTCTAAATGCTGGTATTATTTCAGTTTTACCATCAATCGGGTGAATAATAAGTGTATAATTGTTTTGTAAATAATTGTAATCAATCGATGTAACTATGTAATAGCCATCTTCATGTAATTTGGTTATTCCATCATCTTCATATAACTTAAATTCGTTGCTTTCTCCAGGAAATATATTTATTTCCATGCTTTTCGGTGCTGTTAAATCGTTGATATTTTTTTCCAAGTTTGCCAAAGGAATTATAGCTCCAGCTCGAGCAAATATTGGATATTCTTCTTCTTTGTAAAATACTACATACCGTTTATTGCCAATAAATTTTTTGCCAGATTTAAAATCATACCAAACACCTTTAGGTAAAAATATTCTTTCAATTGACCGATTCATCGTCATATTTTTAGGTTTAGTAATCGGTGCTATAAATAGCTCTTTACCAAAATAATATTCATTACGATAATTGTGTTCATCATATATTTCAGGATAAGTATAATATATCGGCTGAATCAAAGGTTTACCAGTTTTATGATATTCATAAGCTGCTGTATAAATGTAAGGAATTAATCTCTGGCGTAACCAACAATATTCTCTAGCAATGGTGAATGTTTTAACATCCCACATCCATGGTTCTCTTTTGTAATAAACTCCTCTTTTAGCACTAAAGCGGAAAATTGGACTGAAGGCAGAAAATTGAACATAGCGAATATATAATTCACTGTCTTCGATACCATCTTTATATCCACCAACATCATGGCTCCACCAAGAAATACCTTTATTTGCAGCCATTGAATTATAAAACGGTAAATATTTAAGAGTATCCCAACCAACGATAGTTTCACCAGAATACAATATCCCTGCTTTGTGCGGTGCTACCAAAGGGCTACGAGTTAGTGTAATTGGTCTCGATACTTTAATTCTAGTAAAATCTTTATTGTAATAATATTGTAAACTTTGAATACTCTCTAAATCTTTTTTATAATCAAGCCAGAAAACATCTATTCCTAAATCCAAAAGTGAATCTATAGCGTGCTTGACATATGTTGCCATAAAATTTTTGTCAAATACATTGTAAGGTATTGTAATGCCATCAGCTATGTTTAGTTCTTGGGAAAAATTCAAATATCTGTCTTCTTCTTTACGTATTCCTTCGCTTGGATCAATGTGGACACCCACTCTAATTCCCCGATCATGCATATATTGTATAAATTCATTTGGGTCAGGAAATAATTCGCGATTAAAAGAAAATCCAGTCCGATATAAATTGTAATTATTTGCATCTTTTATGTGCCAAAATTCACTTAGCAATAATACAGATAGCGGTATTTGATAACGATTAAAAGTTTTAACTAACGCCTTAGTGTCATTAAAATTATATATTCTTTCTCTATTCCACCAGATACCCAAAGCATATTTTGGCACTAATGGTGGATATCCTGTTAACATAAAGTAATCTCTTAAACACATGCCAAAATCTCTTTTATACATAAATAGATATAAATCAACTTTATTTACATCTGGCTTAATCAAAAACCCTTCTTTATCTATTTCTAAATTGCCTGAATCATCAAGCATTACAAAACCATCAGTAGAATATAATCCCTTATCTAAATTTACTCTTCCTTTATAATTATCTAAACTTATAGCTCCCCCCTTAAAATTACGAGCTTCGGCTTGACCATAAAACCAAACTTTATCGGTATTTAAAAGAGCTACTTTCAAGTTGGAATCTGGAGCAAATTTTGGGCCTAGAAATGGCTTGTTTTTCAAATATTGCAACATAAAGTAGTTAGTTGTAATAACTAAGTAATTTTGATCTTGTTCAACTTTAAATTGAGGAATACTGAATCGACGATTGTTAACTAAGGTTGTTAAATTGTCTGAGAAATTACCATCAATACTATATTCCAAACGAATCAAACGTTCTGTTAAAACCGTTATTCGATAATTTGTTCCTTTAAACACAACTTGGTCATTGGCAATTGCCTTGGTCATATCTGGAACAAAATGTGTATCAAAACTAGCCATCTGACTTCACCCTTTTCTCTAATAAAATATTATCATTTTTCTTGATATTTAGCAATTATTTCTTGCAAAAATTCATCACTTGTAAAATAATCTATTTTCATCGCTCGCTTTACACGCTTTAAAGTTTCATCGGCTTTCTTACGAGCTTCAATAGTTCCTTCTTCTAAAACTCGGTATACATATTCGATATTAT
>CAZEMQ010000025.1:0-10225 GCA_964513435.1 uncultured Muribaculaceae bacterium | reverse complement strand
AAACTACTTTCCATTTGTTTATATGTTTCAATTGCTACTCCAACAACGATTAGCATACCTGTACCTCCAATACTTACAGCAGATGATAAATCAAATATTGCTGAAAAGACTATTGGTATACATGATAATATCACTAAGAATATACTACCTACAAAAGTAAGTTTACCCATTGAATTACCTATATAATCAGCAGTATCTTTGCCAGGTCTTACTCCAGGAATATATCCTCCACGATTATTTAGATTCTTACTCATTTCTTCGGGATTCATAACCATAAAAGTATAGAAATAACCAAAGAATATAATAAGTATTACATATAATACAAACCCTGTCGGTGTAGTATACATAATATAATTATTAACAAAATTAATAGCTGTTTCATTACCAATTAAACTAACAACTGTTGCAGGTATAGTAATAAGTATTTGAGCAAATATTACTGGTATTACCCCAGCTGAATTAATTTTAATTGGTAAGAAACTTTGTTGTGCTCCATAAGCACTGCTTGTTCTATTAGCGTATTGTATTGGGATTCTTCTTTCTGCAAGTTGTATCCATATAATACCAACTATTATTAAAAGGTATATAAGAATAAACAAGCTAAAGAAGAATATTCCTAATGCTGTAGTATATGTTCCTGCTAGAACAAATCCATCATATGCCCCAGTAAATACACTTGGCATACTAAGAATTATACCAGCCATGATAATCATCGATTGACCATTACCAATTCCTTTTCTAGTAATTTGATCTCCCATCCACAAGCAAAATGCTGTACCAGCAGTCATAACTAGTGATGTCTTTAGCATTGTAAACACACCATTACCACTCATGTAAAATACGCAAAGAACATACGCTTGTAAAAAGGCAATAACAATACCTAAATATCTTGTAATTTTGTTAATCTTCTGACGACCTACATATCCTTGTTCTTTCAAATCGCTGAAATAAGGAACTATATCCATTTGCAACAATTGGGTAATAATTGATGCCGTAATGTAAGGCGAAACTCCTAAACCGAAGATTGAAAAGTTTCTAAGCCCTCCACCACTCATAATATTAAATATTTCTAAAAAACCCAATTCTTGATAAACGGTAGTTGCCCAAGGAATAGTAATTGTACTTCCTAAGCAAAATATACCTAAACAAAACAAGGTTAAATAGATTCTATGTCTTAAATCTTTATTAGCTTTACTAAAAAGTTGGGAAAACCCACGAAACATCTAAATCACCTCAGCTTTGCCACCGGAATTTTCAATTTTTGTAACAGCTTTACTAGAGAAACGATTAGCCTTAACAGTTAACTTTTTAGTAAGTTCACCATTACCTAATACTTTAACTCCAGAAAGTTGTTTTTTGATTATTTTCTTTTCTTTAAGAACTTCTGGTGTTACAACATCACCATCATTAAAGAATTTATCTAAATCACTTAAATTGATAACTGCATATCTTGTTGCAAATCTTTTGTTGTTAAATCCTCTAATTGGGATTCTTCTATGAAGTGGAGTTTGTCCACCTTGGAACCAAGGTGAAATTGAAGCACCACTTCTTGATTTTTGACCATTTTCACCACGAGTAGCAGTTTTACCCATACCACTTCCAGGACCACGACCAACTCTTTTTGTTGCTTTAGTTTCTTTGCTCTTTGGTAAATTTTCTAATTTCATTTTACAATTCCTCAACTTTCTTGCCGCGAAGTTCAGCAATATGTTCTGGAGTTCTTTGTTCTTTTAATGCTTTCAAAGTCGCTTTAGCAACATTTACTTGTGTATTTGAACCAAGTGATTTTGCAACAATATCTTTAACACCAGCAAGTTCAAGCACTGCTCTTGCTGCACCACCAGCAATAATACCACGACCTTCACGAGCAGGTTTAATAAGTACTACCGCTCTACCAACTTTAGCAGTCATTTCATGAGGAATAGTTCTATTGTCAATTAAAGCAACTTTGCAAACATTCTTATTCGCAGCTTGTAAAGCTTTTTTAATTGCTTCTGGAACTTCATTAGCTTTTCCACTACCAATACCAACTAATCCTTTTCTATTTCCTACAGCTACAGTAGCAGAGAAACGGAAGTGTCTACCACCTTGTGTAACTTTTGTAACACGAGTAATAGAAATAACTTTTTCTTCTAATAAATTTTTCTTTTGTTCTTGCTTTTGATTTCTCATGCTACCTCCCTAAAATTCTAGTCCAGCTTCTCTTGCTGCATCAGCAAGGGCTGAAACTCGACCGTGATATTTATATCCTCCACGATCAAATACTACTTTCGTTATTTTTATTTTTTTACATTTTTCAGCAATATCTTTTCCTACTGCTTTAGCAGCTTCAATATTACCGCCATTTTTAATTTTTAATTCTAGGTTAGAAGAACTAGCAAGGGTAGTTCCAGTTACATCATCAATAACTTGAGCATAAATACCTTTATTAGATCTAAATACATTCAATCTAGGGCACTCTTTAGTTCCACTAACATTCTTACGAACTCTTATGTGTCTTCTTATACGTGCCTTATTATTAGCTTCTTTCTTAATCATAACTTAACTCCTCCCTATGCCGCTTTCTTTCCTTCTTTACGACGAATATGTTCATCTTTATAACGAATTCCTTTACCCTTATAAGGTTCTGGTTCTCTAACCTTCCGAACATTCGCTGCAAATTCAGAAACTTTTTGTTTATCAATGCCATGAATAGTAATTTCTGTGTTTGACTCACTAGTAACACTCAAATCACTTGGCACTTCCATTATCACAGGATGTGAATATCCAGCATTTATTGTTATTTTATTACCACTAACATTAAAACGATATCCAACACCAACAGCTTCAAGTGATTTACTAAAGCCAGCGGACACACCAATTAACATATTATTAATTAGTGAATTTGTAGTTCCTTGCATAACATTAGCTTTCTTACTAGGCTTTTTTTGTTTAGTCAAAACAGTATTATCAACTACTTCAACATTAATTAAAGCACTAAAATTATAACTTAATTCTCCTTTAGGTCCTTTAACACTTACAGTATTTCCATCAATATTTACTGTAACACCATCTGGAATAGTTAGTTTTCTTTCACCAATTCTACTCATATCTCCTTACCATATATAGGCAAGTACTTCACCTCCTAAACCAGCAGCTCGTGCTTCTTTATCAGTCATTAAACCTTCAGAAGTGGAAATTATAGCAATACCTAGTCCATTTAGAACTCGAGGAATTTCATCCACTTTAGCATAAACTCTTAAACCAGATTTACTAATTCTCTTAAGGCCAGTAATAACTCTTTCCTTCTTAGGACCATATTTTAAAGTAATTGTAAGTTTATCTCCGTTAGTATGTTTTTCATAAACATAATCTTCGATATAACCTTCTTTCTTTAAAATTTCAGCGATTCCTAGAGTCATTTTAGTGCCTATAACTTCAACAGTATTATATTTCATTTGGTTAGCATTACGAATACGAGTTAACATATCTGCTATTTTATCTTGTACAAACATCTAAATTCCTCCTTACCAACTAGATTTCTTAACACCAGGAAGTTTACCTTCATTAGCAAGTTCTCTAAAGCAAATACGGCATATACCATATCTTTTTAAAACTCCATGAGGTCTTCCACAACGATTACATCTTGTATATTTTCTCGTTGAAAATTTTGGTGTTTTTTTATTTTTTACTATCATACTTTTTCTTGCCATAACGTCCTCCTTAATTCCTAAAAGGCATTCCGAAGCCTGCAAGCAAACTTTTAGCTTCTTCATTACTCTTAGCAGTAGTCACGAATATAATATCCATACCACGTACCTTTACTACATCATCATAATCGATTTCTGGAAAAATAAGTTGTTCTTTAATACCAACTGTATAATTTCCATTACCATCAAATGAATGAGGAGAAACGCCACGAAAATCTCTTACTCTTGGAAAACCAATTTTAACTAATCTTTCAAAGAAATAATACATATTTTCTCCTCTTAAAGTAACTTTTACTCCAATTGGTTGACCTTCACGAACTTTAAATCCCGCAATAGATTTACGAGCTTTCGTAACAACTGGCTTTTGACCTGTAATTTTTTCAAGATCATTTACTGCAGCAGTAATAAACTTTTCATCCTTAGAACCATCACCAACACCCATGTTGATAACGATTTTTTCAAGTTTTGGCACTGCCATAACAGTAGTATAATTGTATTCTTTTATTAATTTAGGAATTATTTCCTTGTTATATAACTCTTTAAAATTACTCATAACTACTTACTCGCTTTCTTAGAAGCTTTCTTTGTTTCTTTAGCTGTTTCCTTAGCTTCTATTTTTTCTTTTTTTAATTCTTTCTTAGCTTCTTTTTTAATTTCTTTTGCTTCAGCATCAGTAATAACTTTTACATTTGAAACATGAATAGGAGCTTCAATTTCAAATATTCCACCAGATTCATTAGTAGTTCTAGGTTTACTATGTTTTTTTACAATATGTATTCCTTCAACAACTACTTTGTTATCTTTCTTTAAAGTTCTGATTACTTTTCCTTCTTTGCCTTTATCAGCTCCAGAAATTACTTTAACTGTATCTCCAACTTTAACTTTCATAAGTACCTCCTATAATACTTCTGAGGCAAGAGACACGATTTTCATATAATCTTTTTCTCTTAGCTCTCTGGCAACTGGGCCTAAAACACGTGTTCCAACTGGAGATTTATCATCTTTAATCAAAACACAAGCATTATCATCAAATTTAATATAAGAACCATCTTTTCTTCTAACACCTTTTACAGTTCTAACGATAACAGCTTTAACAACTTTACCCTTTTTAACAGGACTATTAGGAATTGCTTTTTTAACAGTCCCAACTACAACGTCACCGATATTACCATATTTAACTTTAGAACCACCCATAACTCTTATTACTAAAAGTTCACGAGCACCACTATTATCAGCAACTTTAAGTCTACTTTCTTGCATTACCATAATAATACCTCCTAAAGGATAACAGCCTCAACTAGAACTTCTACTAGTTCATATCTCTTAGTTTTAGATAATGGTCTAGTCATTCTAATTTTCACTGTATCTCCTACTTTAGCTTTATTTTCTTCATCGTGAGCTGCATATTTTTTAGAATATTTAACTTGTTTCTTATATAAAGGATGTTTCTTGGAAGTTTCTACATTGACGGTAATAGTCTTATTATTAGATGCACTAACAACTTTACCAATTAACTCTTGTTTTGCTTTATCCATTATTCATTACCTCCATTTAATTCTCTTTCTTTAAGAACAGTTTTCATTTTAGCAACATTGCGTCTAAGTTCTCTTAAACGAGCTGGTTTTTCTAAAGTACCATTAGCTTGTTGCATTCTACAACTGAAAAGCTCTTCTTTAGTTTCAGTGATTTTCTTTCTTAAATCTTCTGAAGACATCTTTCTTATTTCATTAATTTTCAAGAGAATCACCATCCTTCACTATTTCTTTTTTTACAAACTTAGTTTTAACAGATAATTTATGAGAAGCAAGTCTTAAAGCTTCACGAGCTATTTCTTCAGTTACACCTGAAACTTCAAACATAATCTTACCTTTTTTTACTACTGCTACCCATTCTTCAACGTTACCTTTACCTTTACCTTGACGAGTTTCAAGAGGTTTTTTAGTTCTAGGCATATGTGGGAAAATATTTATAAACACCTTCCCACCACGTTTCATATAACGAGTCATCGCAATACGAGCAGCTTCGATTTGTCTTGCTGATATCCATCCGCCTTCAGTAGCTTGTAAACCAAATTCACCAAAATGTAATTCAGTATTACCTTTTGCTTTTCCATCATAGCTTATTCTATGACTTTTACGATATTTAGTTCTCTTTGGCATCAACATTTTTATCAGCTCCCTTCACTGTCTTTTTGGCAGGAAGTATTTCATTTTTATAAATCCAAACTTTAACACCAATTTTTCCATAAGTAGTATCTGCTTCTGCTAAAGCATAATCAACATCAGCTCTAATTGTGTGTAGAGGAACTGTTCCTTCAGTGTATCCTTCAGTTCTAGCCATTTCTACACCACCAAGACGACCTGAAACACTAGTTTTACATCCCTTAGCTCCAGCTTTCATTACATTTCTAATTGCTCTTTTTTGAGCTGACCTAAATGGTGCTCTTGCTGCTATTTGATTTGCTATTTGATTAGCAACCAATTTTGCATTTAAATCTGGATTTTTTTCTTCAACTATATTGATATATACTTCTTCACCGATTAACTTATTAATTTTCTTTCTTAATTTTTCGATGTCTTCACCACCACGACCAATGATAACACCAGGTTTAGCAGTATAAATAGTAACATCAGTACGTCCCTTTTTACGTTCAATAATAACACTAGCAATCGCAGCATCTTTCATATTCTTTTCAAGATATTCCCTTATCTTAATATCATTAATTAAGTATTGTGGATATTCTTTTTTAGCATACCACTTAGATTGCCAATCTTTATTAACACCAAGACGGTATCCTATAGGATTTACTTTTTGTCCCATACTATTTTACTCCTTTCGTAGTATCACTTACACAAACAGTAATGTGACTACTTCTTTTATCATGACGGTCAATATTAGCTTTACTTCCAAACTTAATTCTTTTGTAAATAGGACCCGGATTAATATAACATTCACTAATTCGCAAATTCGTTTCAATTGCTCCAAAATTATTTACAGCATTTGCTACCGCCGAATTTAAAACTTTTAATATTAATCTACTTGCTTTAGTATTCGTATTTTCTAAAATACCACGAGCAGTTTCAACATCTTTACCTCTGATTAAATCCATAGTCATTCTTGCAAGTCTAGGTTTAATTAAGGCATTTTTATGAATTGCATATGCTTCCATGTTACCTCCTATTTATTTCCCGCATGGCCAGTAAACTTACGAGTTTGTGAAAATTCTCCAAGCTTATGTCCAACCATGTCTTCTGTAATATATACAGGTATAAAATCTTTACCATTGTGAACTGCTATTGTATGACCTACAAAGTCAGGAAAAATAGTAGACCTTCTTGACCAAGTCTTAATAACAGTTTTCTTATTATTTTTATTCATTTCTTGAACCTTTTTCATTAATGATTTACTAACGTAAGGTCCTTTTTTCAAACTTCTTGCCATAGTATCCTCCTACTTTTTCTTCCTGCTTACAATAAGCTTTTCACTTTTCTTTTTAGTATTACGAGTTTTTACTCCTAATGCTGGTTTACCCCAAGGTGTCATCGGACTCTTGCGACCAATTGGAGCTCTACCTTCACCACCACCATGAGGGTGATCGTTTGGATTCATTACACTACCACGATTAGTAGGTCGAACTCCCATATGACGTTTACGTCCAGCTTTTCCTAATTTAATTAACTTGTAATCTTCATTACCAACTACACCAATTGTAGCCATACAAGTTCCAAGTATCAATCTTGTTTCACCAGATTGTAAACGTAACATTACATATTTTCCTTCTCTTCCTAGTATTTGAGCACTTGTACCTGCACTACGGCAAATTTCAGCACCTTTACCAGGTTGAAGTTCAATACAATGAACTACTGTTCCAACCGGAATATTTTTAAGTGGTAAAGCATTACCAACTTTGATATCAGCAGTCTCACCGTTTTCAATTATTGTTCCAACTGTTAAACCACTTGGAGCAATAATATATCTTTTCTCACCATCTTTATAATTGATAAGGGCAATATTAGCATTTCTATTTGGATCATATTCAATTGATGCAACTCTTCCTGAAATGCCAATTTTATTTCTTTTATAATCGATTAATCGATATTTTCTTTTTGCTCCTCCACCAATATGGCGAACAGTCATTTTTCCTTGATTATTTCTTCCACCAGTTTTACTTTTACTCTTAAGTAATGATTTAGTAGGTTTAACTCCTGTCAATTCATCATTAGTTAGAGTTGTCATACCTCTACGACCATTAGTTGTGGGTTTATAATGTTTTATAGCCATGTTTACCCTCCTAAATCTCTATTGAAGAACCAGACTTTAAAGTAACTATTGCTTTCTTATAAGTTTTAGTTCTTCCAGAGTATCTTCCTACTCTTCTTCTTTTAGATTTTGTATTTAATGTATTAACACTTTCAACACTTACTTTAAAAGCATCTTCAATTGCTTTTTTAATTTCTGTCTTAGTTGCATCTTTAGCAACTTTAAATGTATATACATTATTTTGTTTATTAGCCATTGACTTTTCAGTAATGACTGGTGCAATAATAATGTCTGAATAATGTCTCATTATTTAAGCACCTCCTCTATTTTATTTGTTGCTTCTTCATCCATAACAACAACATCAGCATTTACCAAATCATAGCAATTTACTTCATCAGCATATATAACTAATACATTCGGCAAATTTCTAACACTTAAATATAGCTTTTCAGCATCATCGCTTGTAACAAACAATACTTTGCTATTATCAAGCTTTAAATTTTTCAACATATTTAATGCATCTTTAGTTTTAGTAAATTCTACATTAAAATTATCAACAACTACCAATGCTTTTTCTTGTACTTTTAATGACAAAGCACTTTTAAGAGCAAGAACTCTTTCTTTCTTATTTATTTTAAATGAGTAATCTCTTGGACTTACACCAAAAGGCACTCCACCACCACGCCATTGTGTAGCTCTGATACTTCCTTGACGAGCACGTCCAGTTCCTTTTTGTCTCCATGGTTTTCTTCCACCACCAGAAACTTCACTTCTGTTTTTAGTTTTTCTAGTTCCTTGACGAGTGCTATCAAGTTGTAAACGAATCATTTTCTTAAGCGAATCATTATTTACTTCAATATTCCAAATACTATCTTGTAGTGTTTTATCTTTAACTTTTTCACCGCTTATATTTTTAACACTTATCTTTGCCATAATAAATCCTTTCTAGCAATTACTTGCTTTCTTCTTCTTGAGCAACTTCTTCTTCAGTACCAGTTTCAGTTTCTACAACTTCACTTGTTTCAACTGTTGTTTCTTCAACTACTTCATCAACTACAGTTTCTACTTCATACTCAAGAACTTCTTTCGGATTACTCTTACGACTGTTTTTAACAGCACTTTTAATTAACACCAAAGAATTTTTTGCTCCTGGAATATTTCCACTTACTAAAATATAATTTTCTGCTTCGTTTACTTCAATTATTTCAAGATTTTGGATAGTTACTGTATCAACACCCATGTGACCAGCTAACTTTTTACCCTTTAATACTCTTTTCGGTAACATAGTACCCATAGAACCAGGTCCTCTATGATAATGCGAACCATGAGTCATTGGACCACGAGATTGGTTATGTCTTTTAATAACACCTTGAAATCCTTTCCCTTTACTAGTACCTGTTACATCTACAATTTCTCCTACTTCAAAAACACCAGCACTAATTGTATCACCAATATTATAAGTTGATTCTACATCTCTTATTTCTTTTAAGAAGCGCTTAGGAGTAGTGTTTGCTTTTTTAGCATTTCCCATTTCTGGTTTATTTGCTCTTTTTTCTTTCTTTTCAAATACGCCAAGTTGGATTGCATTATAACCATTTGCTTCAACAGTTTTAACTTGCATTACTACATTTGGTTCAACTTCTACAACTGTAACAGGAATAAGTTTACCATCTTTGGTAAATACTTGAGTCATTCCAACTTTACGTCCTAAGATTCCTTTCATCCTTACTTTTCCTTTCTAAATTCTTATAATTTGATATTTACATCAACACCACTAGGTAAATCCAAATGAGTTAACGCATCTACTGTTTCCTTACTAGGATTTTTAATATCGATTAATCTTTTGTGAGTCCTTCTTTCGAATTGTTCACGTGCATCCTTATATTTGTGCACCGCTCTAAGCACTGTTATTTTTTCAATTTCCGTTGGTAAAGGTACGGGTCCAGAAATTTCGCCGCCAGTTCTTTTTACAGTTTCCACAATTTTTCCAGCTGCAACATCTAATAATCGATGATCATATGCCTTCAAATTGATTCTTATTTTTGTGTTTGACACTCGCATGTCCTCCTTTCGCCTATATCTAGTATAGACATACTCCGCACAAGTTCTCCGACGACACTTTTTATTACCAACTTACCCTAGTGTATCGGTAACCTCGCACATCAACGCAGTCATACAACATCAATAATACCACTATATTTTATGAAATGCAAGCAAAATATTGCATTTTCGCTCTAAAAAGCGATTTCCTTTGTAACTACTCAGACAAAAATAAA
>CAZEMQ010000024.1:0-10231 GCA_964513435.1 uncultured Muribaculaceae bacterium | reverse complement strand
GGTACACTCCAGAAAAATTGTTAGAGCAAAAGTTCATTCTTCTTGCTCTTTTATTGTGTAACGAAAACCCCAGTTTGATATGAACTCTGTTTCTTGAACAAAGAAAAACACCTTTGATAGAATAAATGCAGTTTATCGAAGGTGAGTTATTCAAAGTGGACGTAAATAATTTGGCACGTACAAGGTGAAATTACAAATGCCACGTAGTTTTTGTGCTAAAATTTAGAAAAAAAATAATTAGAATGTTATGTGAAACAAAAGAAATAACAATAATAGAAGCAGATTATATCCATATGCTAATATAATGCAGACGATGAACGTTTCGGAGTGCAATATAGTACTGCCAGTAAGTGGCCTTTAGAGGGTAGACTGGTAGATTTTTATTCCTCGGTAAAAAAATCTTTAATAGAGATTTCTAATGCTTGGGCAATCCGACCTAAGTAAGCAATGGTTATGTGTTTATTTCTCTTTTCATTTTCGACATCACAGATGTATTCACGGCTTATACCTGTTAAATCAGCTAGATTTTGTTGGGTTAAGCCTTTTTGTTTTCGATATTTTTTTATGTTCTTTCTTATTATAGTGTAATATTGTTCATCATTTAAATAATATTTTTGATCTAGTATCGTTATATTTATCACCTCTTTTTTATTTTGACCATTTTTTTAGTAAAAATATATAGGCTAGTAGCCACATTCGTGGTATAATAATTATGAATTTGAGGAGTGAAATATATGTGTGGAATTGTAGGCTTTATAGGGAACGTTAAGAACAAACAAGGGGTCATAAAAAAGATGGCTGAACAAATAAAATATCGTGGTCCAGATGGAGAGGGATATTATACGGATGAAGATATTGCCCTAGGACATAAAAGACTTTCAATTGTTGATTTAAATAATGGAAACCAACCAATGTATAGCAAAGATAAAAATTTAGTAGTTGTTTATAATGGGGAGATATATAATTATCCAGAACTTAGAAAAGAGCTAGAAGATAGACATCATTTTGAGACGAATTGTGATACCGAAGTGTTAATTCATGGTTATGAAGAGTGGGGGAAGAAACTTCCAGAAAAACTTAGAGGTATGTTTGCTTTTGCTATTTGGGATAAGAAAAAAAAGGAACTTTTTTGTAGTCGAGATCCTTTTGGAATTAAACCTTTTTATTATTATTTTAATGATGGCGAGTTTATGTTTGCTTCAGAAATTAAAGCTATGCTTGTTCACCCGAATTTTAAGAAAGAATTAAACAAAGAATTACTAGGGCCATATTTAATGTTTAGTTATACCCCAACGACAGAAACATTCTTTAAAAAAGTTTATCGTTTAGATGCTGGTTCTTCTTTGGTTTATCAAAGAGGTAAAGTAGATGAATATCCTTATTTCGAATTAAGCTTTCCCGAGAAAAAAGAGAGTATGACAACTAGTGTAAAAAGAATTCAAGATGTTATGCAAGATTCTGTTCAAAAACACCTATTAAGTGATGTAGAAATTGGCTCTTTTTTATCTAGTGGAATTGATTCTTCTTATATTGTTAGTTTAGCTTTACCTAATAAGACTTATACAATAGGTTATGCTGAAGAAAGGTATAGTGAAGGAAAGTATGCCAAAGATTTAGCTGATATGTTAGGTATTACTAACAAAATGAAGATTATTAATAAAAAAGAATACTTACAAGTAGTACCTAAAATTATGTATCATATGGATGAACCAATTAGTGATCCGGCGGCAATAGCTCTTTATTTTCTTGCACAGATTGCTAGTAAAGATGTGAAAGTAGTATTATCGGGTGAGGGTGCTGATGAATTTTTTGCTGGTTATGGACCATATCGGGAAGTAATTGATATGGGATTTTATAATAAAGTGCCTTATTTTTTAAGAAGCTTGGTTGCAACTGAGTTAGAGCATTTACCTGAGTTTCGTGGTCGTAACTTTTTAGTTAGAAGAGGAAAAAAGATTGAAGAAAGCTATACCGGAACGAACCGCTTATTTACGAATAAAGAAGTTGATAAATTACTAGCTTACCAAAATACTATATCTGTAAAAGAAATATTAAATGGTGAAATATATAAAAATGAGACGGATTTAGTAAAGATGCAAATTATTGATATTCGGTATTGGCTAGTAAAAGATATTTTGCATAAAGCTGATAGAATGACCATGGCTCATTCAGTAGAATTACGAGTTCCTTTTGTCGATAAAGAAGTCTTTAAAGTAGCTAGTAGTCTTACGGAAGAGAAAAAAGTAAATAAAGAAACAACCAAAGTAGCTTTAAGAGAGGCTGCTAAAGCCATAGTACCAGGCGAAGCTTACCAAAAACCAAAACTAGGTTTTCCAGTGCCTTTGCGGGAATGGTTAGTGGAAAAAGATTATTATGATGAAGTAAAAAAGACAATTGAACAAAACTTTGTAAAAGAGTTCTTTAATCAAGAGTATGCGTTAAATTTGTTAGACAAGGCTTGTCAAAAGAAGGATTTTACTTATAAAAAAGTCTGGGCTATTTACACTTTTATTAAATGGTATGAAGTTTTCTTTTTAACAAATAAAAACAAAGAGGTGGAGAATGTATCGGAAGAGTTATGCGTTCGTACGTAAAGATATTTTAACTAAAAATATTGAAGAAATTACTAGCAAATATCATTATGATTATTATATTGGGGTAGTTAAGAATAATAGTTATCATCATGGTATTGGGGCTATAGAGGCTTTAATTGCCGGAGGTATTAATTACTTAGCTGTCTCTTCTTTAGACGAAGCTTTGGAAATTCGCGAAAAATATAAACAAATACCAATTCTGGTTTTAGAACCGGTAAATCTTCTTTATTTAGATGAGGTTCTAAAGAATAATATTACGTTGACAGTGGATAACAAAAGTTATGTTGAAAAGTTAGTTCAGCTCAATATTAAGGGAAAGTTAAATATTCATTTGAAGTTAGATACGGGCATGAACCGCTTAGGATTTAAAGATACCCAAGAGTTACGAGAGGCTTATAATATTTTAAATGCTTGTAAAAGTGTCTTTATTGAGGGGGTTTATACCCATTTTGCTACTTCAGGAAGAGGTGATGTGTTTTATTTAAAACAATATAAGAAGCTAAATAAACTTTTAGAGGTTATAGATGTTGAAAAAATTCCCATCAGACATTTTGACCGCAGTATTACTATGGTTAGTCATGAAAAAATACCGATATCTAATGGGGTAAGACTGGGAATTATAATGTATGGTTTTAATGAATCTGTTTATCCTCGGATAAAGGGAATTAAAAATAAACTTAGATTATGGAAACAAAAAATGTATATTAAACAAGGACTTATGCAAGAGTATACGACAACAAACTCTTTGGTTTTAAAGAATGCTTATCATCTTTATTCGGAAGTTATCTCGGTAAGAAAAGTTGAAGTTGGTGAGGTAGTTGGCTATAATGCAGCTTATCAGGTAAAAGAAAAAGGTTTTATTTTGACGATAGCAATTGGTTATGCTGATGGCGTTACGAAAGAGTTTGGTCAAGTGGATATTAACGGTTGCAAGCACGATATTGTTAGTGATTCGATGGATATGTTAATGGTTTTCAGTAAAGATAAAATTGATGTGGGAAGTAAAGTTGAAATTATTGGAGAACATCTGCCAGTTCGTCTAATAGCGAGAAATCTAGGAATAAATGCTTATCATTTATTTAATCAAATAAGTGCCAGAATACCAATTGTCTATGAGGAGGCTTTAAGTGAAAAACGAGAAAATTGAATTTTTGATTTTAGGAAGTGATGCTAATGCCTATTATATGGCTAGATGTGTTCATGAAGCATACCATAAAAAAGCCTATGTAGTAGGACGGATGCCTCTACCTTTTACGCATTATTCCAAAATATTAAATGTTTCTTATCATGAAAATTTATGGAGTGAAGAAGGATTTTTGAAGTTATTAAAAGATTTTGCCAGGAAGCATCAAGATAGTAAAAAGATTTTAATTGCTGCAAATGAGACATACGTCGAATTTATTAGTAAAAATGCTCAGGAATTAGAAAAATTTTATTATTTTAATTATCCCTCTTTAGATACTATTGTAAGTTTTACCAATAAAGAAAAATTTTATAAAACTTATCAAGATAGTAAATTAAAATTTCCAAAGACTATTTATATGTCTAAGAGTGATACTCTAAAGCTACCTAAAGATATTTTGTTTCCTCTCATTGTAAAACCGGCTAATGTTGTGTTGTATAATCACCTTAGTTTTGCCGGAAAAAATAAAGTTTATAAGATTGCTACGGAAGAAGAACTTAAAGAAGTTATTCAAACGGTTAGAGACGGAGGATATACAGATACTCTTATTATTCAGGAGTTTATTCCTGGGGGAGATGATCATCTTTTTGATGTAGTTATTTATGCTGATAAGAAAGGAAAAGTAGAACTTATGACTTTTGCTCAAATAGGTTTACAAGAACGAACAAGTCAAATGGTTGGTAATGCAGCTGTTTTGATTAACGGCTTGCAAACTTTCCCAGGAAATAGAGATGAACAAATAAAAGTATTAAAGGAATTTATGGAAGATATTCACTATCAAGGTTTTGCTGAAGTTGATATGAAGTATGACGAAAGAGACCAGACGTTTAAAGTATTGGAAATTAATGCTCGGCAAGGAAGAAGTAGTTACTATCTAGCTTTACTGGGATATAATTTGGTTAAAATATTGGTGGATGATTGTTTGTATCATAAACAAAATGATTTTCAGTTTTTAGATGAGAAAGTAGTACTTAGTTTTGTCCCGAAGGGGGTTGTAAAAAAATATGTTCATAATGATGTTTTTAAAAAAGAAGCTTTGAAGTTTTGGCATCGAAATGTTAATCCGATGTGTTATAAAGAAGATAAAAGCTGGCAAAGATTTTTAATGCTTCAAAAAAGGGCAGTTCGTTATTACTTAGAATATAAAAATAGTTACTGGAGGGAATAAGATGTGTGGAATAGTTGGTTTTGAAGATAAATATCCAAAAACTAAGAAAAAGAAAATTATAAAAGCTATGACTGATAAAATAATTCATCGTGGTCCAGATAGTGAGGGATATTATGTTGATGAAGATATTGCTTTAGGACATCGAAGATTAGCTATAATTGATGTTAATTCTCAGGAACAACCTATTGGAAATGAGCTTGCTAATATGTTCATTACCTTTAATGGCGAGATTTATAATTATCAGGAACTAAGGGAGGATTTACAGGCTAAGGGCCATATTTTTAAGACAAAGACTGATACGGAAGTTATTTTGCACGGTTATGAAGAGTATCAAGAAGAATTATTTTTAAAATTAAGAGGGATGTTTGCTTTTGTCATTTATGATAAAGAAAAAAAAGAAATTATCGGAGCTAGAGATGCTTTTGGAATAAAACCACTTTATTATTATTATTTAAAAGATCAAGAGTTTATGTTTGCTTCGGAAATTAAAAGTTTTTTAGAACATCCTAATTTTGTAAAGCAAGTAAATACTGATGCTTTAAAGATGTATCTTATTTTCCAGTATTCTGTTCATGAAGAAACCTTCTTTAAGAATGTGTATAAATTAAAACCAGGTCATTATTTTAAGTATCGGGCTGGTAAATTAGAACTTCATGAATATTTCAAAGTAAGTTATAAAACGGGGAAAAAGAGTTTTTTAGAATATCAAGAAGATTTACGAAATATTTTACAAGAGTCAATTTATAAGCATAAAGTTACTAGTGATGTGGAAGTTGGTAGTTATTTGTCTGGTGGGGTAGATTCTTCTTATGTCGTAAGTGTAGCTAAGCCGAATAAGACATTTACGGTCGGTTTTGATGTCAATGGCTTTGATGAAACGAAGATGGCAGCCGAACTATCTTCCTTACTCGGAATTAAGAATAAAAGCACTTATGTTAGTGCTGATGAATTTTTTGATATTTTACCAACCATTGTTTATCATACCGATGAACCACATGCGAATTTGTCTACTGTTCCATTGTTTTTTTTAAGTAAACTAGCTAGAAAAGATGTAAAAGTAGTGTTATCCGGTGAGGGGAGTGATGAAATGTTTGGAGGATATTTGGAGTATTATGAGCCATTGGTTTTGCGGATGTATGCAAAAATGCCTTTGCTTTGGCGACAAGGACTTGCCAAAATTTTGAAACCTTTGCCTCATTTTCCGGGGAAGAATACTTTAATTCTTTATAGCAGACCTTTTTATGAACGATATATTGGGCATGGCTCTTTTATGATAGATGAAGAAGCAAATAATATTTTAGCAGTAAATTTAAGAAGTGATGAGACCGCAGCTAGTTTGATTAAACCTTTGTATGAAGAAGTAAAAAAGGAAAATGATATTATTAAAAAGATGTATGTAGATATGTTTTATTGGTTGCCACAAGATATTTTGTTAAAAGCTGATAAGATGAGTATGGCAAACTCGGTAGAATTAAGAGTACCGCTTCTTGATTTAGAAGTGTTTAGGGTAGCTAGAGGAATACCGGCTAAATATATGGTTAGAAAAAAAGAAACAAAATATTTGTTTCGTTCGGTTGCGAATGGAGAAATCCCTGAAGAGTGGAGTAAACGAAAAAAATTAGGTTTTCCCGTACCGTTAGGAAAATGGCTTCGAGAAGAGAAATATTATAATTTAGTCAAAGAAAAATTCCATCAACCTTTTGTTGCTAACTTCTTCAATATCGACTATATTCAAAAATTATTGGATGACCATTATCAGAATAAAGCTAAAAATGGGCTTAAAATTTATATTATTTTAATTTTTATTATTTGGTATGAAGTATATTTTAATGAGGAAGTAAAATAATGACTGGTTATATTGTTTTGCTTATTTTAGGCGTTCTTTTCTTGTTTGTTTCTTTAATGTTTGTAAATAAAGTGCAGAAGAAGTATTGGAAATATTTAAAAGAGTTAGTTCTTTTGGGGATAGTACTTTTTATTATTGGTAGTGGGAACTTAGGACTTTATTTGGTAAGTCATAATTTTAAGACAATGGAAGATGTTAATCAAGTTCAAGCTGATATTGCTCTTTTAGAAGAAGGCATTTATCAGGAAAAGCTAAAGATAGATGATTTACAACTTTTGGAAGTGTCGTTGAGTGAAGCAGAAATTACCTATTATACGGAGAAATTTACCTATTTGAATGATGAGGTCCAAAAAAGAGATGAAGAGTTAAATCTTTTGCAGAATACTTATGATACAACTTATCAAGAATATTATACATTATATCAAGAAACATCACATTTTATTGAAGGAGTGATTACTTATAATCAATATCCTAATTATCCTAATGGATGTGAGAGTGTAGCTTTGTATATTTTACTACAGTATTATCAAGTAGAGGTAAGTGTTGAAGAGATAGTTGAAGCTTTACCAAAAGGGAGCAGTCCTTATTATAAAAATGGTGTATTATATGGTGGAAATCCTGAACGAGAATTTGTAGGCGACCCGAGGCTTTATACAGGGTATGGAGTCTTTGAAGGACCAATTATTGAAGTAGCTAATCGTTTTAAAGAAGGAATTATAAACTACACTGGACATTCGTTAGATGAAATTTTAGAATTAGTTAAAGATGATCACCCCGTTCAAGTTTGGGTTTCCATTAATTTAGAAGATACTGAAGTATGTGTTAGTTGGCTTGATGAAGTAACCGAGGAAAATATAGATTGGATATGTGATTTGCATAGTTTAGTTATTATTGGTTATGACTATAAAAGTATCATTACAAGCGATCCTTATACTGGAGAGATTGAAATTTATGATCGTCAACAATTTGAAAAAATGTATCTTTTGTTTGGAAAGAGAGCTATTTACTATGAAGGTTAAACGTAAGAAGTTAAGACGGTTAGTTCTATTTTTAATTTTGCTCTTAGGGCTTGTTCCAAATATTATTCAAACGATAAATAAATATCAAGACAATCTGGTATATGAAGAGTATTTGGCGAAAAAAGAGGAGTTAGAACAGGAACTTGTTGATTTAGAGAATGAGGCTACTCAGCTTTATTTTGCAACCCGTAGTGGCGATGAATGGGATAGCTTAATTGAAGAAGCAAATATAACTTTAGCCGAACTATTAGAAAAAATTGAACTTAAAAAGGAAGAGTTAGCTGAAATTACCCAATCTTTAGATGAAATAAAGGCATTCCTAGAATAGCTTTTTTTCTTTGGATATGTTACAATGTTTTTAGGAAGTGATATAATGATTTATCCAGATTTTATAAAACCTAAAGACACGATTGGTGTTTGTGCTCCCTCAAGTGGTATTACTAAGGAAGCAAAAGTAAATGCTTTAAATTCGGCAGTAAAAAAGTTTGAAGATTTAGGTTATGGGGTATTAGAAACTAAACATGTACGGACTAATTTAGATTATGCTAGTTGTGATGCGAAAACGAGAGCTTTAGAATTAACAGAACTATATCAAAATAAAGATGTGAAAGCGATTATTTGTGCAACAGGAGGCGAGTTTTTGGTAGAAATGTTGTCCTATTTTGATTTTGCCGTAGTGAATAATAATATTAAATGGTTACAAGGATATTCAGATCCGACGGGATTATTATTTGTGATTACAACCAACTATGACATTGCTACTATTTATGGCTATAACTTTGCGGGGTTTGGAATGGCTAGTTGGCATGAGGCTCTAACAAATAATTTGAAAATATTAGAAGGAAATATAATAGAACAAAAAAGTTTTCCTTATTACGAAAAAGAAGAATATCCAGAAATTACCGGTTTAGAAAGTTATAATTTAGATACTCCCGTTTATTGGCTTAATTTAAATGGCGAAGAAAAAATAGAGATGAAAGGGCGAATGATTGGGGGTTGTATTGATATTTTGACGGAACTTTTTGGGACACGTTTTGATAAGACTAAAGATTTTATGGAAAAATATAAGGAAGATGGTATTATTTGGTATTTTGATAATTGTGAATTATCCCAAGAAGATTTAGTCCGGACTTTGTGGAAGTTCAAAGATAACGGTTGGTTTAATTATTGTAATGGTATCATTTTTGGTCGAAGTGCATGTGAGGTAAGCAATATGGGGCTAACTTTGGAAATAGCTTTAAAACGAGTTTTAGAAGAGTTGGGTATCCCGGTTATTATTGATGCCGACTTTGGACATGTACCTCCAAGAATGACCATTATTAATGGGGCATATGCCACTATTGTTAGTGAGAAGGGAAAAGGAAGTATTAACTTTTGGTTGAAGTAAAGTGAGGTGTTTGGATGGAATTAGTTAGTTTGATGTATAAATATATTAACCGGTTTATTAATAGTGAGGAGTTACTAAGAGATTTAGCTAAGTTGGATTTAGCTAGCTATCCTTTAGAAGAACAGCATAAAATAAAAGATCTTATTAAAGATATTCACCAGATTAAAGACAATACCCCAAATGAGTATGATGAGTATTTAAAAAAGCGTGAGGAAAGTATTGATTATTTTCTGGAGCTTTTTAGTGATATACAAAACTTTAAGGCATCAGAAGAAAATAAAGAGTGGCTAGAGCAAAGAAGAAATAAATTCTTAGAAGATAAAAAGAAGAAACTTGATGGGGGAGCATTATATCAAAGTATAACTAATTTACTTACTAATCATGAATTAGTTTGTAAGTATGCTTTAAGTATGGATGATTATGAGTTATTAAAATTTATAACAGAGTATATTTCGGTACCATTTCCTCCAGTATTAAAACAAGAAGAATTTGATGAATTAGTGCAAGTGGGAATAGCAAAAGATGAAAGAGAAGCTTTGTGGCGGTTAGCCTTTAATTATAACAGGAAAGATAAAGATTTTACGCTTATTGAAGATTACTTTATTTTAAAACGTGATGCTTATTATTTAACGGAACTTATTAGTGCGGTAGAAGAAGATTTAGATATAGAAACTTTAATTGCTAAAGTTATGAATACTCGAGATAAAGAATTTATTAGTGCGTTCGTAAAAAAGGGGTATCAGATTCATATATTTGCGGCCGATTTAGTTAGAGAAATCATAAGAAGAGGAGTTCAAGAAGGGTTATTAGAAGAGGGGGAAGCTAAAGAGTTAAATGAAAGACTGGATAAGTGCGAACAAGAGTAACAAGTGTTAATGGGGGGCAAGGAGTTATTTTTTGTGTTCCATTTTATAGCAGATTATATTTGGATGAAACATCCGAAAAATTTAATTTTAGAATATATCAAAGAAAATAAGGGAGCATCTAAAAAATATCTAATAGAGGATTTAGAACTAACAGAAGGCCAAGTGAAA
>CAZEMQ010000023.1:0-10381 GCA_964513435.1 uncultured Muribaculaceae bacterium | reverse complement strand
GCATCGGTCATAATAATAATTTTATCATAACGAAGTTTAGATAAATCAAATTCATCTCCGATACCTGTTCCAAAAGCTGTAATAATTGTCTTTATTTCCTCATTACTTAAAGCCCTATCAAGTCTAGTTTTTTCAACATTTAAAATTTTTCCCTTTAAAGGAAGTATCGCTTGAGTCATATAATCACGACCACTTTTTGCAGAACCACCTGCTGAATCTCCTTCGACTAGAAAAATTTCTGATTCGTTAGGATCTTTACTCTTACAATCAGTAAGTTTACCATAAAATGCAGTAATTTCTAAATCTCCCTTACGTCTTACAAGCTCCCTAGCCTTTTTAGCAGCAATTCTCGCACGGGAAGCCGCCATAGCTTTTTCAATAATTGTTCTAGCTACATTTGGATTTTCCATTAAATAACGTTCAAAACCACTTCCAAACACATCACTAGCAATCTTTTTAACTTCACTATTTCCAAGTTTTGTCTTAGTTTGCCCTTCGAATTGTGGATCTGGGTGTTTACAAGAAATAATCATTGTAAGTCCTTCTCTTACATCATCACCAGTTAACGAATCATCTTTATCTTTAAACACTTTGGCATTTTTCCCATAATTGTTAATAACTCTTGTTAGAGCCATTTTAACACCATCTTCATGAGTTCCACCTTCATAAGTGTTAATATTATTTGTAAATGAATAAATATTTGAATTATAACCATCATTATATTGAAAAGCCACTTCAAACATTATTCCATCTTCTTCACCATTTAGATAAATTACATCATCATGTAAAACAGTCTTATTTTTATTAAGCATACCAACATATTCAATAATTCCTCCATTATAAAGGAAAGTATCATGCTTATCATCTTCTCTTAAATCATATAAATTTATTCTAAGCCCTTTATTTAAAAATGCTATTTCTTGTAATCTTTTATACAATGTATCGTAATCAAAATGTGTTGTTTCTTTGAAAATTTCTTCATCCGGTTCAAATCTTATAGTACTTCCAGATCTATTTGGATCACATGTTTCAATTATTTTTAAAGGTTCTACTGGTTTACCTCCATTTTCAAAGCGTTGATAATATACATTCCCATCACGATAAATTTTAACTTCTAACCATTTTGATAAGGCATTAACAACACTAGCTCCAACACCATGTAATCCTCCACTAACTTTATAACCTTCTCCACCAAATTTACCACCAGCATGCAAAACAGTAAAAATAGTTTCAACTGTTGATAAACCAGTTTTTTCGTTAATACCAGTTGGGATACCTCTACCATCATCTCTTACTTCGATAACATCACCTTTATCAACAATAACTTCAATATCATCACAAAATCCCGCTAAAGCTTCATCAACAGCATTGTCAACAATTTCCCATACTAAATGATGAAGTCCTTTTTCTCCAGTTGAACCAATATACATACCAGGTCTTTTTCTAACAGCCTCTAACCCTTCCAAAACTTGTATATCAGAATCAGTATAATGTGTTTCTTTCATGTTTTTTCCTCCTTTATACTACCATCTTCAACCTTAAATACTTTGGCATTTTTATAGTATTTTTTAGCTACCTTACTAATTTCAGTAGTTGTAATAAAAGTTTGAACATTATTATTAAGCATTTTTAAAATATTTGTTATTTTCTCTTTATCAAGTTCACTAAACAAATCATCTAAAATAAGTATTGGATAATACTTTTTAATCTCATAAATAACATTTAATTGAGCTAATTTAAAAGAAATTATCGCATTTTTTCTTTGCCCTTCACTACCCCATTCTTTTAAATTATGATTATCTAATACAAACTCAATATCATCATGATGAACTCCAAGCAAAGTTTTTCCAATTTCCATTTCTTTAGAATAATTCTTTTGATAACTTTTTAATAATTCACTAGCTGTTTTATTTTTATAACTAGATACATATTTTATTTTTAATTCTCCACTATTAAATATTCCCTTATAAATATCCATAATAAATTTATTTATATGTTCAATAAACTCTTTACGATATTTAGCAATCAACAATCCATATTCTATTAATTTCTTAGTAATAATATCTAAATAACTGGTATCATTATTACCATTTACATACATGCTCCGAAGATAAAAATTTCGTTGTTTTAAAATACGATTATAATTGGCTAAAACAACTAAATATTCCTTATATAACTGACTAATTTCAATATTAATAAGCTTTCTCCTTGCAGCTGGAGCATCATCAATTAATCTTGTATCAACAGGATTAAAGAGAATTACATTGACTCGCGATACATAATCACTAATCTTTTCAACTTTGTTATCATCTACTTGAACACTTTTCCCATCATCACTTATTACAACCGAATAACCTGATAAATCATCATTTTTTCTTATCTCACCTCTTACTTTTGTCTTTAAAGACCCTTTACGAATTAATGATTTATCATTATTAATTCTAAACGACTTAGTTAAAGAAAGTAAATAAATGGCTTCAATTAAATTAGTTTTCCCTGAACCATTCTGACCATAAAGAATATTTAAAAAATTATCAAATTCGACATCCAAATTTTCATAATTTCTAAAATTAACCAATTTTATTGATTCAATTTTCACGGATTACCCCCTTTAACAGTCAACATTCAAAATTTAAGGCTTTGTGGTAAACCTATACACATACTAATTATATCACAAAAAAAAGCCGTTTTAAAGCATAAAACGACATTTATAACCTTGATAAGATTATTATTTTTTTATATCTATCCAATATCTTTTTATTGATTCGCCATCATGACCAACTGTATTTTCATATTTTCCCAAACATTTTTCAATTGTTCTAGCACTTGCTATATTTTCTTCATTACAAGTTACCAAAACTTTAGTTAAATTAAGCTTACGGCTTTCTTCTATGGCTAATTTTAATTGTTGATAACCATATCCTTTTCCCCGTTCACTTGGTTTTATCGACTGACCAATATGTCCCCCATAATTGAACAAGTAATCTGTTAACTCATGACGAATATTACAAATACCTACAACTGAATTATCACTTTTTCTAACACACAAAAATGTCGATGCAGCAACATAACCATCTGGCAAATTAATTCCTTTTTTATCGTTATTTTTTTGAATTATCCACTCTTCATAAGAATTACTTATCTCTAAAGAAGAAAATCCTGCATATTGCCAAGGTTTAGATTTATCAACTATTCGAACTTCTTCAAGCATTGCTAAAACATCTTCCTTATACTCATTCGTTGGATAAACTAATATTAAATCTTCCATACTACACCTCAAAATAATTTTACAATATTTCTATGAAAAAGTCTTCATTTTATTATATATTATCCTCGATTCATAAGAATTACTAATAACCTACTACATTTTAACATTTGATTATTAAATATTGTATAAGATATCATAAATCTTTTAACTTCATCAGTCACAAAAGTTACTTTAACAAATTCGCCATCTTTTTCGTAATTCTTAACTGCATTAAAGTTAAACCATAATTCTTCTCCAATTTTCTTACCATTTATTGGAAAGAAAATAAGATTTGCCCTTTCACTTATAATTACTGGCATTCGATACCTACTTTTAATTATATTTCTAGCTCCAATAATCCTTCCTTTTAAAGAACTACCATAATATTTACAGCTAGTATCCAAAATGCTTCGTAAATTATTGCCAAAAAAGACAATTTCAGTTGATGATTCATTAATAATTGTATTATTATTATCATAAATCAAATAATTTGTTTTGTTATTAATAACATATTCCATAAACCCACCTCGGTTATGTATATTACCACATCAAAAATAAAAAATTTGTCGAAAAAAAACGAACAAAGCAAATTTGTTCATTTTTTAATAAGTTTTTATTGGTAAAATAAGTTCAATCAACGTTTCATCAGTCACTGGCTTAATCAAAATTGGCTTATCATCAGTATTTAAAAGTAAAAATATATTATCTTCTTTTATTACTTTTAAAGCATCCATCATATACTTAGAACTAAAAGAAATCTCAATTCTTTCTTTATTATTACAATCTATATGCAATTTTTCTTCCGCATTCCCCAATTCATTACTTGTTGAAGTAATAATCATTTCTTTATCTTCGATATGCATCTTAATAATATTTTTTTCTTTATTTTGAGCTAACAAAGCTGCTCTATCAACTGCATCATAGAAATCTTTTAAATTAAGATTTATCATATATGCAAAATCATTTGGTATAAAGTGACTAGTTTCTGGATAAGTCCCACTTAATAAATTGCTTTGAACCCAAATATTCTTATAGATGAATAATATTTTATTACTAAATACATGAATTTCTACATTATCATCTTCATTAATAATTTTTTCTAATTCAGTTATACTTCTACCAGGAATAACGATATTAATTAGTTTATTAACTGGGGTTACTAACTTCAAATTCTTTTTAGATAAACGATAAGAATCAGTAGCAATACACTCTAATATATCACCATTTATTTTTAAATTAATTCCTGTAAGCAAAGGTCTTACTTCTTGAGTTGACAATGCATATGAAGTTTGAGCAATTATTTCTCTTAATTTTTCAGAATCAATGTTTATCGCATCATCACTTTTTTCCATTGTTATATTTGGATAGTCATTAGGATTATAACAATTAAGTCGGTATTGATTACTTGGTGTTGAAATTTTGATTTTTAAATTATCTTCTATTTCAAAATCAATTACATCCGCAGGCATTTTTCTAATCATATCTAAAAAATATTTACTTTGAATTATTATTCTCCCGCTTCCAGATAAATTTTTAATATCTGTTTCTGGAATCATTACTTTAATAGTTAACTCCGAATCACTAGCTAAAAGATTTATTCCTGTACTTGAAACATCAAATACTATTCCATTTAATACAGGTATTGTTGTTCTTTGCGACAACGCTTTAGTAACATTGTTCAATGCTTCTAAAATTACATTTTTTTCAATAGTCCATTTCATTTTCCATCTTCCTTCTTTCTTATATATTTTATAATAATTATTTTAATAATAGCGTTAATAATGTTGATAACTTAATTATATCACAATTTTCCTTTAAATTTTAGGAATTTATATTCACTACTTATCAACATTATTGTAACTTTGTTTTAATTTCTTTCAACATTGTTTGTAGATTTTCATTAGTTTCTAGCTCTTCCTTTATTTTCTCTATTGCAGTTGATACTGTTGAATGATCTCTTCCTCCAAATTCTAGCCCTATTTTAGCCAAATTTTCATCTGTTTCCTCCCTACACAAATACATCGCTATATGTCTTGGTCTCACTACACTATTTGTTCTTCGCTTACTTTTTAAATCATCGACAGATATTTTAAAGTATTCTGCAACTGCATTTTGTATTGAAGCAATTGAATTGTTGATAAATATGTTAGTAGTAACATAATCTTTTAAAGCTTCATTAGCAAAGTCTAGAGTTATTTTTTCTGGTACCATCATTGCAGAATATGCCAATAATCTGTTGATAGTTCCTTCAATATGTCGTACATCATTGACACAGGAATTAGCAATGTACTCAATAGCATCATCAATTAACTTTGTTTCAATACTCGTATTTTTAACTTTAGCTTTAATTATTTCACATCGAAGATTAAAATCTGGTGGATAAATATCAACAGGTAATCCCCACATAAATCTACTTCTAAGTCTTTCTTCTATTTTTTTCAAATCATCAGGGCTTTTATCACTACTAATAATTATTTGTTTATTAGCTTGATGTAAGGCATTAAATGTGTGGAAGAACTCTTGTTGTGTTCTTTCTGCTCCTACTAAAAATTGAATATCATCGATTATTAAAACATCGACATTACGGTATTTGTTTTTAAATTCATTGGCATAATTTATATTACTACTACCCTTATCCATTGTTGCGATACCTGTAAATTCAGTCATAAATTCATTACTTGTCGTATACAAAACTTTTTTATCACTATTTTCATGAATATAATTTCCTATTGCTTGCATTAAATGTGTTTTACCCAGACCACTTCTACCATATATAAATAATGGATTATGTATAGTTCCTGGAGCTTCTGCAACAGCTCTTGCAGCAACAAATGCTAATCTATTAGAATTACCAACGATGAAATTATCAAAGGTAAATTTTGGATTTAAATTAGTATTCCAAGTAATCTCCGTTTTTATTTTTTCTTCTTCAACGATTGGTTGTGTAAACGTTTCTACTTCATCTTCTGTTATATATTTAAAAGTATAATTAATTCCCGTTAGACTAAAAAAAGCAGCATCTATAATATCATTATAAGTTTCACTTAACATCTGTTTATGAATTTCCATTGGTACTTTTATTGTTATTACATTGTTGACAATTGAAAGCAGTTCAAGTTTTGAAAACCAAATAGTAAAAGCATTTTGACTAACTTGAGATTGAATATCGTTTAAAAATTGCGAAAAAAGTTCATCTGTTTTCAAAACCTCACCCCACTAACAACATTTCACTAACAACATTTTAAACCATTTTTATAAAAATGAAAAGAGAAAAATTATCAAAAAAAATTATCCCCCAAATAATCAACAAAAAAAGTTCGACAAATAAAGATAATTTTCGAGTTATCCCAATTATCAACAATTTTAAATAAACACAATACCCAAATCAACAAACTATCAACATGCATGTTAATAATATGTTGTTAATTTTGTTGATTATTTTAGTGAATTATCAACATTTTATCCACAATCCACAAAACGCGTGGATAAATCAGGTTTTAATTGAAAAATAGCAATAATTATTTTAAAATGTAATTGGGGATTATTATGAGTAAAGTAGCAAATATGTTAAATATGTTAAAAATATTAAAAGATAATCAAATTCATAGTATTGAAGAATTAGCTCAAAATTTGGAAGTGACCCCAAGGATGGTTCGTCGTTATAAAGAAGAATTAGAACAAACAGGTATTTATATTAAATCATATACTGGTAGGTACGGTGGATATCAAATTTATAAAAATGATTCTTTTCTTAAGTTAGATGATTTAATAAAAGAAAAGATATATATAATAATGAAAAAAGCAATTGCTAATAAAAATAAAGTTAAAATTAATTTTTATTCAATAAATTCAGGAATAACTGAAAGAATAATTCATCCTGCAGAGCTATTTAATTATTTAGACTCTTGGTATATTGCAGCTTTTTGTGAGTTGCGTAATGAAATTAGATTATTTAAATTGGATGATATAAAGGAATATTACGTTTTAGAAGAAAAATATAATTAAATTATAATTATGCCCATTATATGTCCGCAATGATTGTTAAAATAATTGTATAGGGAGGGTGTATGAAAAAAATTACATTTGTAACACATAATAAAGGAAAAATAGCTAGTGCAAAAAAAATTCTTGAAGGTGTAGATTTAGAAGTATTTGAATATGATTTAGATGAACCTCGAAGTGATGATATTTCTTATATTTCAAAGTGTAAAGTTATAGAAGGGTATAACTTAGTAAAAAAACCGTGCATTTCCTTAGACTGTGGATTTTGGATTGATGAGTTAAATGGATTTCCGAAAGCTTTTGTTAATTTTGCTCTGGAGACAATTGGAATAAATGGGATACTAAGCTTAATGGAAAATAAAACAAATAGAACCTGCCGTTTTACAGAGTGCTTATCATATTACGATGGTGAAAATCTTAAACAATTTATGGGATTTCACAAAGGGAACATCAGCACTAAAATAGATGGAATTAATAGTGAAAAAAAGTGGTCTGATCTATGGTATATATTTATACCATCTGGTTCAAACAAAACTTTAGCAGCAATGAGTGAAGAAGAAAGAGCAAATCGTCCAAAAATTGAGTCTGAGTCTGTTGATGCACTATCGGAATTTGCAATTTGGTATAAATCTCACAATACTGAACAAATTTTACATAGAAAACTTTAGAAATATACGGTTTTCCTTGACTTATCTTTATTTTTAATATTATAATAAGAGGGCTAAAGAAAAGGAGAAATTGTATTATGAAAAGAACTTATCAACCAAATAAAAGAAAAAGAGCAAAAAAACATGGGTTTTTTGCAAGAAAAAAAACTAATATTCTAAAAAAACGTCGCCGCAAGGGACGTAAAGTTTTATGCAAGTAAAAAGCCACTAAAAGTGGTTTTTTTCCTAAGGAGAAAATGAAATGAAAAGGTATGAAATGATAAAAAAACATGAAGAATTTAATACCATAATCAACCATGGGGAAAAAATCTCTAGTAAATATATGATAATATTCTATAAAGAAAAAGATTTTGAAAAACCTAACTTTGGAATTGCAGTTGGAAAAAAAATAGGTAATGCTGTAATACGTAACAAAATGAAAAGAGTATTTCGAAATTTAGTAGATAATAATCGTTTTCTATTTAAAAATTATCATAATTATATTATAATGATAAAGAAGGCAGCGACGACTGCATCATATAAAACGTTAGAAGAAGAAATGAAAAATATTCTTAAGAAAGGAAAAGTATGAAAAATAAAATAAAAGTCTTAGTATTAGTAGGATTGCTTTTGCTTACTAGTGGCTGTGGAACTTCAAAATATCTTCAAGATGAAGAAGGGAATATTGTTGTATATGAAGAAACTGGTCAAACACTTCAAAGAGATATATTATGCTTACCCGATGAAGATGGGGAATTATATAAAATATATGAAGAATATCAAGACCAGTTAAAATATGATTTTGAAGATTTGCCAAGTTGTTCAAGTTATAACTTATCAGCAACAGAAAGTTCTGGATTATGGGAATTTTTATTTGTTAAACCATTAGCATATTTAATAATTAACTTAGGTAATTTAATTGGTAACTTAGGTGTATCATTAATATTAATAGGTTTAGCAATAAGACTTATATTATTACCATTTACTATTAAAAGTTCTAAACAAACAAATAACATGCGTAAAGCTCAACCAGAGATTGAAAAGATTGAAAAAAAATATCGTAATCGTACCGATAATGAATCTTTGATGGCTAAAAGTCAAGAAACGATGCTTGTATATAAAAAGTATAAAGTAAATCCAATGGTAGGTTGTTTAATGGCTTTAATTCAAGTTCCATTATTCTTTGCCTTTTTACAAGCGATATATCGTACTCCAGCTATTTATGAAGAAACACTATTTGGTTTTGATTTAGGAATGACTCCAACCGTTGGAATATCACAAGGAAATTATTTGTATTTCTTATTGTTGGTATTAATATTAGTTTCAACATATTTCTCATTCCGTCAAACGATGACACAAACACCACAACAAACCCCAGAAGCAGCGAAACAAATGAAAATTATGCTTTATGTAATGTTGGTAATAGTTGTCTATGCATCTTTGTCCCTACCGACAGCTATAGCATTTTACTGGGTTGTAACCTATGCGTTCATTGCTATTCAAAATATTATTATCAATATGGTTAATAATAGATCCTTAACTAATAAACCTCGAAAGAAAAAAGAAGAAAAAAAGGGCGGAAAAATAAAAGATAAATTAGTTAAGAAAGAAGGTATGAAGTATGGAAAAAATAATTAAAGAAGGGAAGATTACTGAAGAAATTTTAGAAGAAATATTAAATGAAAGTAACTTAACTAAAGAAGAAATAGTTTATACTTCCCATGAAAAAAAAGGTAAATTATTTCAAGGAAATTTAAAAGAAGTAGTAGTTTATAAGAAAAGAGACATAAACGAATCTATAAAAGAATTTTTGAAAAATATAATTGAAAATATGGGATTTGAGGTATCTTTTGAAATAAATACAAAAGATGAAAGAACGACAATAAAGATGTATTCTAATAACAATCCAATTATTATTGGTAAAAACGGTCATACATTAAAATCTTTAGAAACTTTAGCTAAGCAAAAAATTCAAAATGATACAGGAATATATTATAAAATAAACTTAGACGTAGCAAATTACAAGGAAAAGATTCAGAAGAGTATTGAAAGATTAGCTAAAACAACAGCTAAAGAAGTGGTTAAAACGAAAATACCAGTATCTTTGGATAATATGACTTCATACGAAAGAAGAATAGTACATAACATTCTTACAAATTTTAAAGGTGTTAAAACTGAAAGCGAAGGAGAAGAACCGAATAGGCATGTGGTTATAAAGCCAGAATAGGGAAGCTAAAGCTTCTTTTTTTATTTCAAAAAAACTGTAAAGAATGAAAATATCTTATTAATTCTTTACAGTTTCTTTTTCATCATCTTCAACATTATCTAAAGCATATTTACATGCTTGAATAACAAAACCTGAAAATGTAACATCCTTTTTCTCAATAAATTTTTCTATTTCTTCAATCAAAGGTATTGGAAATCTAACACATTTATTCTCAGTCTCATGTCTATCTTCTTTTATTCTAAAACCAGTCATATTTTT
>CAZEMQ010000022.1:0-10435 GCA_964513435.1 uncultured Muribaculaceae bacterium | reverse complement strand
CATCACATATTAAAAACTTTGTAAATATTCCTTGTGCATATGCTTCATTCTTCTAAACTTATTTTTTCAAACTTTCTCATTACATTTCTCCTCAAAATAAAAAACCACCAACTAAGGACGAGTAAAAACCCGCGATACCACCTTAATTCATGGTTTAACATGCACTCAAAATAGATAACGGTTACTTCCGAGTTTAAGCTCCAAAAATCATACTCGATATCTTTCCATATTCTTTTCCACCAACCAAGAACTCTCTATAAAGCAATAAATATCTACCCTTTTCTTCATCGCTAAACTAATCATAGTTTAACACATTTTATTTTTTTTATCAATATATATCAATTTTTTCTGATAATATTTTCGCTATTAAGCGACTTATATTACTATAATCTTTCTCTGTATTGCTTACAACTATTACTAATCCTAAAGAATCACTTGCAGCAATTATCGGTACTATCGATAAAATACCAGATACTTCTATATTTTGAATTAATGTTTTTTTAGTATCATTTAGTTCTTCTCGATTATCTATCAAGTTAATTAATTCATTTCCTATCTTTTTATTTACTAATTCTTTATCATTAGTTGCTACAATTACTTTTTCTCTATCTGTAATAATGACTTCTACTTTAAATATCGTTGCAATGATTTCAGCTAACTTAACTCCTAAATTTTGAAACTTTTCCATCTGAGAATGTTTTCTTAAAATAATTGAATCCTCATTAGTATATATTTCTAAACTTTCTCCATCCCTTATACCTAAATTCTTTCTAATCTCTTTTGGTATAACTATTCTACCTAACTCATCTATTTTTCTTGTAATTCCTGTTGACTTCATATTTCACTCCACTTCTACATTTATTGTGGACAACTTATACGTTTTTATACTTACAATACTTTTTCCAATAAAGTAACTAAATAAAATATAAAGTGTTTATCTAAATTATTAATATAAAGAGTAATTACAATACATTTGTTTATATAGCTTATATTAAAATATTTAGTTAAAGACATAGCTTCAAATAATAATTTATCTCCTTTAACATTATTACTTAATTCTTCCGGTAAAGTTATTTCTATAAAACGTTGTGTTTGAATAACTTTAGTAATATTATTCTTTTTAGCAATTTTTTCAAACCATTCTTCATACATATAAACAAGCATATCTTCCGATATTTTACCAAATCTATCCTCTAACTCATCTTTTATTTCTAATAATTTAGCATAGGAATCTATTTCATTTATTTTTTGATGTATTTCAATTTTTATATCTTCATCACTAACATAATCATCACTTATATGAGTAGGTACATTAATTAAAGCTGATACATCTTCATCTTCTTCAATAACTTCTTCTCCTTGCTGACGTTTTATTTCATCTTCGACCATTTTCATATATAAAGAAATACCAACTGAATCAACAAATCCAGCTTGAGAAGCACCAAAAATATCACCAGCTCCACGAATACTCAAATCACGCATGGCAATCCGATATCCACTACCTAATTCTGTAAACTCTTTAATAGTATTTAATCTTTTAATAGCTAATTCATTTAATAAGTGATTTTTTTCATACATAAGGTATGCATATGCAACTTTATCACTTCGACCAACCCGACCCCGTATTTGGTAAAGTTGACTAAGACCAAAATTTTGAGCATCATGAATTATCAAAGTATTAACATTAGGTATATCAATGCCACTTTCTATAATTGTTGTACATACCAAAATGTCATATTTGTAATCAACAAAATCACTCATTATATCATCTAATTGATATTTTTCCATTTTTCCATGAGCATAGGTAACTCTAGCATCGGGAACAAGTTCATGGATATGAGCACTATAACTAGCAATCGATTCTACTCGATTATATAAAATAAATACTTGTCCATTTCTAGCCAATTCCTTATAAATAGCATCTTTAATCAAAAAGTCATCTTCAATAACTACATAAGTTTGAACTGGATACCTATTTACTGGAGGAGTATCTATAACCGATAAATCTCTAAGCCCTGACATAGCCATTTTTAAAGTTCGTGGAATTGGTGTAGCACTAAGAGTTAATACATTGACATCATTTTTAAGTTCTTTTATTTTTTCTTTATGTGTAACTCCAAATCTTTGCTCTTCATCAATCACAAGAAGTCCTAAGTCTTTAGCTTGAACATCATCACTTAAAATACGATGTGTTCCAAACAAAATATCAATTTTACCAGTCTTAAAATTCTCAATAATCTCTTTAGTATTTTTTGTACTAACATATCTATTTAAAAGAGCAATTTCAATCGGCCAATCCTTAAATCTTTCTTGAGCAACCATGAATTGTTGTTTAGATAAAATTGTTGTTGGGCATAAATACATAACTTGATGATTATTTAAAACTGTCTTAAATATTGCTCGCATTGCTACTTCTGTTTTTCCAAAACCAACATCACCACATAAAAGTCTATCCATCGGAATTGAGCTTTTTAGATCGTTGTTAATCTCTAAAATACTTTTTTCTTGATCTTTAGTTAATTGATGAATAAATGCTGAAGCAAATGCTTCTTCTTCAGGAAAATCCCTATAAGGAACCTTCTTTAATTCTAGTCTTTTTTTATAAAGGCTTATTAGATTTGCAGAAATATCTTTTATCTTACTACTTACATACTTTTTAGTCTTTTCCCAATTTGGACTACCCAATTTATTTATTTTCGGAGCACTACCATCTTTACCAGTATATTTATATATTATATTAATTTTTTCAACTGGAACATAAATTTTATCACCATCTGCATAAGAAATAGTTAAATAATCTTTTTTTACTCCTCGAACACTTAAAGTTGTAAGCCCTTGATAAACTCCAATTCCATGAGATATATGAACAACATAATCTCCCTTTTCTAATTGATTATAATCTTTTATCTTTTTACCTATATGAAAATTATTTTTATATTTATTTAATTGATGATTTGTTTGTTCAATATCTTTTTCACTGATAATTACATACTTATCTAATATAAATCCCTTATCAATACTTTTTATAACTACTTTAGCATCCGGTATATGTTCTTTAATAATATTCATTTGTCGTTTAGAACTTAGATAAAATACTACTTCTTTACCTTGAGTATTCCATAGTAAAACATCTTTTTTCAATCTATAAAAATCTTGATTATAATTTTCAATATTTTTTGCAGCTATATTGTTTTTTCCACTATCTAATAAATTTATATATATTTCTTTTTTAACAGGTATATCCTCAAGCTGATACATCAATTTGTATTCAATTTCGTTTTTTTCTTGATATTCTACTATATCTTCCAATAGCTTTTTATATGCTGCCATTATTTGATTTTTATCAATATAAACAACTAAAGGATTATTAGCATAGTCAAATAATGAATTATGCACATTACTATTTACCTCATCAATTGCTTTAATCGTTATATTATTTTTACTCTCACTAGATAATTGAGTATTTTCATCAAAATAACGAATTGATTCGATAACATTCCCATCAAATTCTATTCTAATTGGGTGAACTTCATCAATCGGGAAGATATCTAATATAAAACCACGAACCGCTATTTCTCCACTAGTTGTAACTAAAGAATCTTGATGATATCCTATACCAATTAGTCTTTCTACTAAATCATCTCTTCTTATTGTTTCTCCCACTTTAATACTTAATGAATTATTTATCTTTTTATCAGTTAAAAATTTTAAATAGCCCATTAAATTAGTAACTATTATATTTTGGTTATTTCGTTTTAACTTATCTAATGTTTCTAATCTTTTATATTTAAGTTCTGGAGATGCAGCTACAATCATTGAAGATAAAAAATCATCCATTGGAAAAAGCAAAGCCATTTCCGTATAGTTACTCAACATATTATATATTTTATTTGCTTCATATAAGGAAGATGTTAAAACAATTATATTGCTTTGATACTTTTTACTTAATTTTAACAAATAAAAAACATTTAATTGATCGGTTAAACCAGATAATTCTTCCCCAATATCGTATTTAAAATAACTATCTAAAAAATCCATACTACCCTCTTGTCTTTGTATTATAGATATTCATTGTTTTATCAACTCCATTTTTAATAAAAGAATCAATGATTGCTTTATAAGTATCTATGTATTCATTAAATATTTCCATTTCTTTTTTTGAAAGTTTTCCTAAAACAAAATCAATAGTATCATGGCGATATTCATTATTAATGCCAATTTTAAGACGTAAAAACTCCTGTGTACCAAGACAACTTATTATTGATTTTATTCCATTATGTCCCCCACTACTACTATTAGTTTTTAATTTATATTGACCTACATCTTCATCTAAATCATCATGAATTACTAAAATATCCTCAATATCAATATCATAATATTTCATAAATGCAGAAATAGCCATACCAGAATTATTGACATAGCTTAAGGGTTTTAAAAAATATACGGTCTCTCCAGCAATTATTTTTTTAAAATATAATGCATTAAATTTTTCTTGATAACTTACATCTCCCAAATAAGCATCTATGACCATAAAACCTATATTGTGTCTGGTATTCTCATATTGTTTACCAGGATTACCTATTCCAACAATTAATTTCATAACATCACTCACTCAAATATGTGTTGATAAGTACTACACTTACTAACATCTATTATTTTCTTTAATTTAATTCCCATTTTACTTTGTTTTATACATTTTACTAAAACTAAAGATGGTATCATCGTAACATTAGTAACGATAAAAACTATTTCTTTTACATTAACATTGTGTTTATTAGCTAATATGATTATTTCATCTAATCTTTCAGGGCGATGAACCATATATAAAATACCACTATTTTTTAAATATTTAAACCCTAAAGTAAAAATTGTTTCTAAATCGATAGCAATTTCATGTCTAGCCAAGGCTTTATATGAACTTTTATTTACTAAACTGCCATTATTTTTAAAATAAGGGGGATTAACAGTAATTACATCAAAATAGTCATTACAATAATAGTCATTTATGTTTTTTATATCATCATTAATTATAGTTATTTGTTCCTCTAAATTATTTTCTAAAACTGATTTTTCAGCTAAATATGCAATGTCTTTCTGAATTTCCACTCCAACAATACTACATTTTGATTTAGTAGAGATAATCAAAGGAATTACAGCATTGCCAGTACACAAATCTAATAATTTTTGATTATCTTTCACTTCAGCATATTCCCCTAAAACAATGGCATCAATTGAAAACTTAAAACCATCATCTATTTGCCAAATATATCTATTTTTATAATCAAACAAATCATTTTTTACTATTTTCATCGACATAGAAATCCTCTTTATTGCCATCAATCATAACTTGACACTTGCGATTTAATACATCAACATTGACAACCTCGCCCTCTCCGCTGGGAGTTTTAATAACATCTCCTACTTTTGGTAAATCATGAGATGATTCCAAATAATTTTCATCTTCATAAGCTAAACAACACAAAAGCCTGCCACAAACTCCATTAATTTTACTAGGATTTAATGCCAAATTTTGATTTTTAGCCATATTTATTGAAATCGTTTCCATTTGTTGTAAAAATCTAACACAACATAATTGACCACCACAAATGCCAACTCCTCCAACTTCTCTTGCTTTATCACGAGCTCCGATTTGTCTTAATTCAATTCTAGTGTGATATACTCCAGCTAATTTTTTTGCAAGTTCTCGAAAATCCACCCTAGCATCAGCAGTAAAATTAAATAATAATTGATTTCTTTCTAAAGTAAATTGAGCATTTATAACTCTCATTTCTAAACCTAATTCTTCAACAAATTTAATACATTTCTTTAAAGCAATATCTGCATCTTTTAAATTATTCAAATATTTTTCCGTATCTTCATCAGTGGCCAAACGAAGTATGCTTTTTAATTCCTCTGTTATCTCTTTATCATCATAAACTCGACATATTTTCGCATATTGCAAACCTTTTTCAGTATCAACTACAACATAATCATTAATATTGTACCCACTTTCTCCCTTAAAGAAGTAAGGTTTACTCCCATCTTTAAATATTACTCCATATACTTTATCCATTCAAACCACCTAAATCTATTATATATTTATCTAACAATAATTCCAAATTAACATTACTATTTATATCTTCTAATAACTGAACAATTAAATTAATTTTAAACAATATATCTTTACTAGATAACTTACTTAAATAATCAAAACCTTCCAAAACTTGGCATTTATTATCAAAGTTAAATGATTTTTTTAAATATTCTTCATAAATAAGTAACATTATTTGAAATATTTTCTTTATATCTTCTCGAGAATTAAATTGCTCCAACAAGATACTTCTATTATACATTATAGATTGTTTTTTTTCTACTTCCACTTTTTCAAGATAATTTTTAATTACTTGTAAATATTCTTGCGATTTATCATCCAGTAAAGAATCAAAAGTTAATTCATGAACATCATAAACTGCTTTTAATACTTCACATCTACTTCTAATTGTAGGAATTACACTATTTAAATTATTTGTTATAAAAAAACCTATTATATGTTCTTCTGGTTCTTCTAAAAACTTTAACATCGTATTTGCTGATGCAGCATTCATTAACTCAGCATTCTTAACTATATAAATATTTTCTTTAGTCATCACTGGTACAGTATTAAATTTTCTTTTTAATTCTAATATTTGATCTTTTTTTATCGAACTGCCATCAGGTTCAATAATTTGTAAAGATGGTAAATAATTTTGATTAATTAAATTACATATATTGCACTTATCACAAGATTCACTATATTCACTTGCACAAAATATTTGTTTAATTACATCTTTTATATCATTTAAACACTTCTCAACATTATTTGTTTCAACTAAATAAACATGAGAAATCTTATTCTCATGATAATAATTAACTAATCGATTTAATACTTCTAATGTCATTGCCTCCTCCTTGTTATATACAGTTTATCTATAACAGTATAAAATATATTGCAATAAGAGCTAAAAGTCCTGACATTCCCAAAGAAGCTACAACACTTACCGTAATGACATTTATAGGTATAAATATTTGTAATCCCGATGCCACTAAATTAAAAGCATAAACTAAACATATTGCAAATATTATTTTTTTAATTACAGTAATTATTATATCTTTCATATCTATTCCTCATCACAATATATGAAAGAATATTTTATTTATTCAGATATTTTTTTCCTATCTTCTAAAGCTTTATCAAGAGTAATAATATCTAAATAATCTATTTCTGCTCCCATTGGAATTCCATATGAAAGACGAGATATCATAACATTTTTATTCTCAAATATTTTTTTTATATAAAGAGTTGTTGTTTCACCTTCCACCGTTGATTTTAATGCCAATATCAATTCAGGATTATCTAGTTTTTCTACCCTATTAACTAAAGAAGATAGGTTTATATTGTCAGGACCTATATTATCCGCTGGAGATATAAGTCCATTTAATACATGATATACTCCATGATAATTACCAACTTTTTCAAAAGAAAATACACTTTTATAATCTTCAATAACACATATTATATTATGATTTCTTGCATCGTCGCTACAAATACTACAAATTTCATTTTCAGTAAGGTGACCACATATACTACATTTATGAAGATTTTTCTTAACATTTTTTAGAGCCTCTGCAAAATTATCAGCATCTTCATCTTTAAAATTCATCACAGATAAAGCCATTCTTTCAGCATTTTTTTCTCCAATCCCTGGTAATTTTTTAAAACAATTGATAAGTTTCTCTAATGATGCTGGATATATCATTTTACATCAATCCACTCATTGAAGCATATTGACCTAATTTTTTTTCTGTTTCACTATCAATTTTAGTAAAAGCATCTTTAATAGCAATTGTAATCATATCTTCTAATATTTCTTTATCCTCTTCATCAATTACCCCATCTTTAGTAATTTTAAAAGAAAGCAATTCTCTTTTACCATTAAAAGACAAACTAACCCATTCAGATTTGCCTTCAAATATTGAATTGTCAATTTCCTCTTTCTTTTTAGTAATGTCCCTTTGCATTTTTTGTGCTTGTTGCATAATTTGTTGCATATTCATAAACTATCTCTCCTATTCAATTTCTATTTTTTTTATATCAAATAAATCAGTTGCTATAGAAGTTATATCATCATTTTCACTTGATTTTTCTTGTTCTTTATCTTCTACAACCTCTGAAATATATGTATACTTATAATGTTTTTGTAAATTTTCAATATATTTTCTCTTCTCTTGGTTCCATTTACTCTCACCAATAAAGACTAAAATATATGAACTATTACAAAATCTGTCAAATAAACCTATAATATCATCTAACCGTTTATTAATTTCTATTTCTTGATGATTTATAGTTGTAACAATTATAGCATATTTATCGGATGCTGTAACAACCATTGTATCACCTATTAAACCTTTAATTAAAGCAGAATCCATATTTGTTATAAATTGTTGCCACTTTTCTTGCATTTCTTTTAAATATCCTTTCGATGCATTAACAAAACAATTATTAATTCTAATATCCGTTAATCTATCTTCAATTAATTCTGCTTTTGTTTCCGCTTTAGGGATTTCTTCTCTTTTTGTCTCTTTTTCTAACTCGTTAGTAACCATTTTTGGAACAATTTCTTCATTTATTTCTACTTTTATACAATCATTTTTAATTTTCATATACCCTAAAAGCACTGTTTTTATTAGCAAATATGGATCTACATTAATGTTTATCTTATTAATTAAAGAATTTAAATCTAATATTATATTTTTGCACATATCATAATCCATATTAATTGTTGCATTACCTTTAGCAATTGATATAGCTACATTACTTAATTCGTATATTATTTTTTTTATTATGACTTTATAATTCAAATTATTCTCCTGAAAATTATCAATTATTTTACAAAGCCCATCAATGTCATTATTCGATATCGATGTAATTAAATCAATTATCTTTTGATTAGATATACTTCCGATTTCCATAGCAACCAAATCTGCTGTAATTTTTTCTTCATTTTTTGATAACTGATCTAATATGCTCAAAGCATCTCTAAGTCCCCCATCAGCAAGATTTGCAATTTCAACGAGACCCTCTTCTTCATAAGGAATTTCCTCATTATCACATATTATTTTCAATTGTTTAACAATATCATTATCATTTATTCTTTTAAAATCAAACCTTTGACAACGAGATAAAATTGTAATTGGAACACTTTCTATATTAGTTGTTGCTAGTATAAACACAACATGTTGCGGCGGTTCTTCAAGAGTTAACAACAAGGCATTAAAAGCACTTTGACTTAACATATGAACTTCATCAATAATATAAACTTTATATTTCAAAGATGTCGGCATAATTTTTATATTATTGATAAGCTCTCTTATTTCATCAACGCCATTATTAGATGCTGCATCAATTTCTATAATGTCAGGATTTCCATTAAACGATTGACAATTAACACATTTTCCACACGCAATGCCTTTCTTATTATCTAAACAGTTAATCGCCTTCGCTAAAATACGAGCCGTTGAAGTTTTTCCAGTTCCTCTTGGTCCAGAAAATAAATAGGCATGAGCTACTTTATCTTCTTTAATTGAATTTTTTAAAATATCTACTACATGTTTTTGACCAACTAAGTTATCAAAACTATCTGGACGATATTTTCTATATAGAACTTTATAATTCATTGTTAACCCTCCATAGAAAAATTATATCATATTCAATTGTTTTTTTCTCTTAATTTCTTAAAAAAATCATGTAAAATTTGATAATATTCATCTTTTGCCAAACAATCATCTATTTGACTAATACTAGTCTTATCATATTCTTTTTTATTTTCTGGCTTATCTAATAAATAATATACTTTATCAATACGTGATTCTTTAATAATACTCATACACATAGAACAAGGCTTTAAAGTAACATATAAAACACAACCTTGCAAATTCCAATTATATATTTTTTTATTTGCAGATTTTATCGCATTTACTTCGGCATGTCCTAAAACATTTTGTTCTTTTTCTCTAGTGTTATACCCCATACCAATTATATTATCATCTTTAACAATTATAGCTCCAATCGGAACATCACCAGACTCCAAAGACATTTTTGACAACTCAATAATTTTATCTAAGTATTTTTCCATAAGTCACTCCAAAAAAAAGTGCACACAATAAGAGGCTGATGTGGCTGCTATCTTCCGATTCTGACCAGGTTACAGCATAATTGTTGCACGTTTAGATGATAACAAAAAAATAAGATATTGTCAATCCATCATCACGAAAATATTTCCCAGGAAATATTCTGTTAGACATGAAATACTACTTTTATTTTAAATAGATACAATTTATTTAATAAAAAATAAATTCCACAAATCCAAATAACTTCCGCATTTTTTCATAATACAAA
>CAZEMQ010000021.1:0-10765 GCA_964513435.1 uncultured Muribaculaceae bacterium | reverse complement strand
TACATTTTTAACTTTATCGATTCATTCCATTAGATGTTTTTTATTCCTAATATTTTTCTCGTTGGTGGTTCTTTTTCATACCCCGACCAACAATTTCAATTCTTGACTACGTTTGATTGCACTGTATCAACATCAGTTTCATCTTTTTCTTTTACCACAAACACACCATAAAAATATTTGTTTACAACAATTTACAATTACTTATTTTATTAAACCATTTTGAACATATTTATTTTCGTTGATAACCACAAAAGCATCTGGGGCATTACGACGAATTATTCTAGTTAACTTTTTTAATTTGCTTTTATTTAAGTGAACTAAAACCATTTCTTTTTTATCTTTCTCATACGGATTTTTCAAATCTATTACTGAAGCACCAAAACCAGAATCACGAATTTCCTTTAATAATTTAGTTTCCCCCGAACTTTTAGTAATAACTTGAACACCGATAAGCCCTTCGACATAACGCTCTGATATAAATGTTCCAATATATGTTCCAGCAGCATAACCACCAGCATAAAATATAGGGATTAATAATGAATCAGTAGCATTATTTAGGGCTTCTCGTGCTGCAAAAAACCAAATTAAAACCTCAAAAAAAGCAACAATAGCAGGAGTAAAGTTTTTTCCTTTAACAACTAAAACAGTTCTTATTGTTCCTAAACTTACATCAACTATTCTTGCTAAGAATATTTTTATACATACCATTACCATGAGTTCACCACCTATTTAACTACATTAATTATTATGGTTAATATAATTAAAAATAAAAGTACTATAATTATAACAGCTAAACCTAAAGCCTTGTTTTCCTTAGGTTCGCTGTATTCAATATTATTATCACGCCCGTATTTTTCACTTAGAAGTTCGATACGTTCGTTTGTTTTATCATTCATTTTTCTTTGATAATCGATTTGTTCTTGATCCATTAAAGTACCACAAAATTTACAGGTTACTCCACGATTTGGCAATGATTTTCCACATCTTTTACAATTCATAAAACCTCACTATAATTCTGCTCCAACATAGGTTATTTTAACATAACCATTACCTTCATGTCCAGTTTCAGTAGTTCCTGTTGGTGATTCAAAAGCTGTATTTCCAGCATGAGTACTAGCATTAGTCATATAATAACTTTCGTTTAACAAACAACCACTTGGATAATTAGATGCAGTTGCAGCTGTATAAACATAACCAGAACCTCCGCCGCCGCCAGCATAACGATTAGTAGTTTCGCCATTGTAATGCCCAGCTGCACCTCCGCCGTACCAGCCGCCGCCGCCAGCACCGTTAGAATAAGTACTTGTGCTCTTATAACGGGATTTGATGCTTCCACCAACCCCAAATGTTCCAGCGTTACCATAATATTCTGAACTTTCGGATGTTCCACCAACACCACCAGAGGTTTGTGTTCCCCCCTTACCATTATAATATGAGTAAGTCGAGTTATAATATGCTCCATCAGAACCAGTTATACCACCAGCTGCACCACCAAGAGCATAAACTGTAGATGATTGGTATGCCGAACCTCCGCCGCCGCCAGCAACTATAACGCGAGCGTATAAATCATTTTGATTAATGCGAATGTCGGTTCCACCTCCACCTCCGCCGCCACGGTATCCAGCATCTCCACCTCCATTTACACCACCACTAGAGCTTGATGTTGAACTATTAGAAGTTCCGTAACCACCTTTGCCACCAGTGTTGATATAAAGGACATCACCAGCATTAAGATATATATATCCTTTGGAGTATCCTCCTTTACCACCTGGAGCTACCTCCTCATTATATGAGCCACCTTGAGCTCCCCATACTTGTAAATAATAATAACCAGATACTTCTATTTCAACAGTTTGTGTTGTTGAAGAATAATCATAAAACCCATTAAATACATAGTTATCTGAAGAAGTTGTAGTAACAACTGCTGAGGTATTACCGGAACCATCAACAGCATAACTCTTAAATTCTGCAGTATTAGCATCAACATTATCAAAAGTATAAGTATTAGATGAACTAGCTACATAATTTTCACCACCATCAGCACTATAATAGTAAGTCGTTGGATTAGTTCCAATATTACTACTACTCAAAGTGATTGTTGATGCATCAACTTGCATACTTTGAAGTATTGGTCCAGAAGAAACATCTAAATAAGCTACACAACTAGTCCTACTTACTGCAGAAATAACAACTTTTTGATTTTCCATTGTTAAAGAAGAATTCCCAGTACATGCTGAATCTTCTCTTAGTGTATAATAAACATTCGATGGAATGCTACTTGCCTCATAATATAGTGATGAGCCAGCTTTAGCCTGAATATATAATTTAAGTTGGATATCAACATCTATTGCATCCATATAAGCATAACAAACATCTTTGCCAGTAGCATCAATTGTAAATAAATTATCCTCAGAACTATAACTCAAACTTGAACCATTTTCACAGTAACTCTCATCATTTAAAACATAACCAATCGATGGTAAAGCAGTTGTTTCTAACTTAGTATACTCACTTGTTCCATTACCATCAGAATCAATGTTTTCAGCATAGACATATAAAGTTAAATCGAGATTAGCAATTGAATCGAAATACAAATAACACACATCATGACCATAAGCTATAATATCTGCTGAATAAGTAGCTGCATCATAATATATTTCTGAACCATTGGTACAATAGCTTTTTGAAGCATTATAAACATAACCAGCTTGAGGTATATAAGGATAAAGAGCATATGAATTTAAGCCAGTACCATTGCCATCTCTTTCTTCAGCCATAACGCGGACATCTAAATCTGCAATTTTTCCAGTTGTGCCCCCGATAATCGGAGTATCTTCAACAACTTGATAATAAGCATATGTAATAAACATTCCTATGCACGCCAAAAGAACTACAATTAACCCACAAATTAGAGGTATTTTGTATTTTATTATAACATTAGTTATGTCTTTATTAAACCACCTTTTTAATTGTGCTATATTTTTCATATGCCTCTTACCTATCCTATAATAATTTTAAGATATTATCCTTATAAAGTCAATTTGTTTTTGTAAAATAAAAAGTCAATTTTTAAATTTTGACTTTTATATAACACTATTCCTTCTCTTTTTCTTTATTATTATGAGCTTTTTTACTAAACCCATAATGCTCTTTAATTTTATCAGCAATTTCATCACGTATATTTGGATTTTCCTTTAAATAGATTTTAACATTTTCTTTACCTTGACCAATTTTTTCTCCTTGATAAGAATACCAAGCTCCAGATTTATCGATAATTGCCAAACTACTAGCAATATCAATTATTTCCCCTTCCTTAGATATTCCTTCACCATACATGATATCTACAACTGCTGTTTTAAACGGCGGAGCTACTTTATTTTTTACTATTTTAATATTCGTTTTATTACCAATTATTTGGTCACCGACTTTAATTTGTTCTCCACGTCTAACATCCAGACGAATTGTTGAATAAAACTTTAAAGCTCTTCCTCCTGGAGTAGTTTCAGGATTACCAAATAGTACTCCAACTTTTTCACGAAGTTGATTGATGAATATAGCTGTCGTTTTAGTTTTATTCATCGTTCCAGATAATTTTCTTAAAGCTTGAGACATAAGTCGAGCCTGTAAACCAACATGAGAATCTCCCATTTCTCCATCAATTTCTGCTTGAGGAACTAAAGCTGCTACAGAATCGATAACAATTATATCAACCGCATCACTTTTAACTAAAGCATCACAAATTTCTAAAGCTTGTTCTCCAGTATCTGGTTGACTTAATAATAATTCATTGATATCAACACCTAGATTTTTTGCATATACTGGATCTAAAGCATGTTCAGCATCAATGAAAGCTGCTCTCCCACCGCTTTTTTGTACTTCAGCTATTGCTTGAAGGGCGACCGTTGTTTTACCACTTGATTCTGGTCCATATATTTCAATTATTCTTCCTTTGGGATATCCTCCAACACCTAAAGCAACATCAATAGCTATTGAACCACTAGATACCACATCTACTTCAATATGTTCATTATCCCCTAATTTCATTATTGCTCCAGCTCCAAATTGTTTTTCAATATCAGCTAGAACTTGCTCTAATGCTTTATCTTTATTCTTTTCATCTTTTGTTGACTTCATTGTCTCCTCCTAATAAATTTACTCTGATACAAGTTAATTTTAATATACTTTCTAATAAAAGTCAACAAAAAATTACAAACATTTGTTTTATTTAATCTTTTGGCTTAAATATTAAAGAAACGAGGAATGCAAAAACTATTGCTCCCGTAATTGCTGCTGAAGATTTAGTTAACATATTACTAAAAATTCCCAGCACTCCCTCTTCTAAATAGCCTTGAATAGATGACTTATATAACATATTCCCAAAATTTGAAATGAGTACTGTTGCACCCGAGCCAAATATCTTAATCAATTTATCATATACTCCTAAAAAAGATAATAAAGCACCAACACCAGTATATATACTGGTAATATGTCCTGGCGTAAGTTTAGTATTATCTAAAATAACTTGAGCAATAGCACAAGCAAAACCAGCAAATAGAAAGGAAAGCAAAAAGTTCAACTATAACACCTCCAAACTAAGGGCATGTGCTATTGCAGGAATCGGCTTTTTTTGATTTACCAATGCTACAGAATGCAAAGCACCAGTTGCAACTAACAATATTTTTTTATATTTTTTAGTTGTTAAAATTTTATTAAACAAAACAAGTGGCAAACAAGCAGGTCCACTACCTCCCGCATAGGTCTCTTGACTATCTAAAAACAGTTCACAACCAGCATCAAGATATTTTCGCATTTTTATTTGATAATTTTGATATAAATAATCTTCTAAAATTTTAGCACCAATACAACCTAAATCACCAGTAAGTATCAAATCGTAATAATCGACATCTCTTTTTAATTCTACTAAATGAGTTGCAATTGTAGCTGCTGCTGCTGGAGCCATAACTGCCCCCATATTATTAGCATCACTAATACCCATTTGTACTGGTGTACCAATCGTAGATGACTCTATTTTTATCTTACTAGGTTTCTTACTTATCAAAGTAGTAATTGCTCCAGTAGTTGTAAATGTCGATGTATGAGGTCGTGGAGCACCATATTCAATCGGATATCTAAATTGTTTTTCTGCAGTTAAATTATGTGAACTAGTAATACCAATTATTTTTTTAAAATTACAATTCTCAACAAAATTACTAGCAATTATCAAACTCTCTACAAAAGTAGCACAAGCAGAATATACTCCCAAAAAAGGAAAATTATAATTCTGAGCATTATAACTAGTTATTGCAATTTGATTATTTAGATCTCCTCCTACCAATAGAGAAATATCACTGTTTTGCAAAAAATTCCTTTCTAACAATCTATCGATTACTGCTTTTTGCATTTTTATTTCTGCTTGTTCAAAAGTCTTTTCGCCATAATAATAATCATTCATAACTAGATTATATTTTTTTAAATGACTTTCTCTTTCCAAAGGTCCAACTAAAGTTACATAATCTGTTAAAAAAACATTTTTATATTTTGTACTAGCCACTTATAACCACTCTCACAATTACTAAAAAGAAGGCTGAAATAACACCATATAATATGACTGAACCAGCTAGTTTAAAAAAGTTAGAACCTAACCCAGTAATTAGACCATCTTTTTTATAATCTAAGGCACTACTTGTAACACTATGTGCAAATCCAGTTGTAGGAATGATTAAACCACATTTACATTTAGTAACCCAATTGTCAAAAAAACCTAGTGCAGTAAGAACACTTGCTCCTCCAATAATTATCAAACAAGACCAAGTTCCAGCATCAACTTCTGACATCCCAAAAGAATTTGTAAGTAGAAAAATTATAAACTCAGCAATAAAACCCATTATTCCTCCCACTAAAAAAGCTACTCCAATATTTCGCAACCGTGGTTCTTTCGGAGTATGCTTCATAACTAGTTCTTTGTATTCTTCTTTATTCATGTTCTTCACCATTATCTAGTATGTTGTTTTTATTATTTCATATACATGTATTCACGCATTTTAGCTAAACTTTTACTTTCATAACGAGATACCATAACTTGGGTAATCCCCAACTTTCTAGCAGTTTCACTTTGAGTTAAATCTTCATAATAACGAGCATTAATAATATCTTGTTCTAACTTATTTAAAGTATTTATAGAGTCATTTAATAATAATTTTTCATCTTGAGTAACACTTTCTTCTTGAGCAATAGTTTCATGAAGACTTCTTTCATCATCGGATTCATTATCCAATGAAATAATACTATTAGCACTCATCAAAGCTTGTTCTAAAACATCTTCTGGGATTTCTAAAAATCTAGCTAATTCACTATTATTTGGAGTTCGTAATAACTTTTGAGCTAATATGTTTCTCCCTTTTTCTATCATTTTAACCAATCTTATAATATCTTTACTTACTTTTATACTTTTAGATGAAGCAACAGCATACATTTCACCATAAATATATTTATAGGCATATGTACTAAATTTAGTTTCTCCATTTTTTTGATAATTATTATAAGCTTTGATAACCCCTAAAACTCCTGCTTGATATAAATCTGATTTTTCTACACCATAAAACATTTTAGATATTTTCCATATTAAACCAGCACTACTATTAATGATACCTTCTAATACGTTATCCATTATGCACCTCGAGCAATTTAAATGCTGCTATTTCATCCGCTATTCTAGCTAACCCAATTTTCTTTATTTTATTTTTAATATTATTATTTATTCCACACATTCTAATCTTCCCTTTATTATTTTTTACAATATATTTAGTATTCAATATGGCATCAATTCCAGGAGAATCAATATCTTCTAAAAATGTAAAATTATAAACAACATATTTTATCTTATGTTTTTCTACTACAGTGTTTAAATAATTATTAATCTTATAACAATTATTACGTAAGAGTTTTCCTTTTAACCTGATAAAAATAATACCTTGTTTAATCTCCAATTCCATTTTTAACATGTAATCACCTTACGTAATAAATATAGAGCATTATTTTATGAATTTAAACACTTTCGACAAATGAAGCTAAATTGTGCAAAAAAAAGAAGTGTTTTGTTGACACTTCTATTGTAAAAGAGTACTATTTATTAACTCTTTAGCATATAACACCGATTCCTCATCTGGCTTCATAACATATAATTTTTGAGTCTTATAACTATATGTATAATCATAAGAATCAGAACCATCAAGACTAATCGAAGTAATATTCCATGAAGCCATTTGAGATATTTGTTGTTTTATGAAATCAGTTATTTCATCATCAGTTATGTTTGTTACAAATTTATCATCTAAAGCATTTAATAAATCAACATAATTAGTTATGATACTAGCACTCATAGCTTTATTTATCAAAGCTTCTAAAATTAATTCTTGATTTTGTCCCCGTATTCTGTCTCCTTCAGCAAATGCTTTACGCTCGCGAGCAAACGATAATGCTTTTTCACCATCCAACTCATTAGTTCCAACAGTAAAATGATAGCCATCTTGAGTAGTAAAATCATATTTTGATTCTACAGTTATTCCTCCAAGAGCATCAACAATATCAATTAAAGATGTAAAATTCACTTTAACATAATAATTTATTTTAGTGTCAAGTAAGTATTCAACTGCTGAAACAGAAGCCTCAATCCCATAAATTCCTGCATGGGTTAATTTGTCATATTCTCCAAATTCAGGTAAATAAACATAATAATCTCGCGGAATGCTAGTAAGTAAAATTTCATGAGTACTAGGATTAACTGTAACCAATATATTAACATCACTTCTTGATACTTTAGTAATTGATCCATATGTATCAATACCCGAAATTAATATATTAAATGAATCCTTTGTAACATCGACAGATTCTCCAATTTGAGCAATTTCTATTTCTACCTCAGTACTCCAAATAATGCGAATGCTTTCATAAAACTCATAATTTTCTTCTTCAATAATACTTAATTGAGCATCTTCTAAAATAATAGCTGGAACTTCATTAGCTTCTAACATGGAAGATAAGTCTCCGATATCTTCACCAATAATTGAATTATAATCAATTTCTTTAGTCATCTTATTAATTGCTAATTGTAAACCTTGATGAGTATCAGTATCTAAATGAGCTATAGCCAAATCATTTAAATCCGTAAGTTCTTCATATTCACTTTCATTTAAAACAACAACATTATATATTTCTGTTTTATAACTATTAAAACCAAATTGCTTTAAAAAATCCAATGTATTTAGTTCATAAGTTATACCAAAAATCATGATTATCAATAATATAATTGTTAACAATATTCCTATACTATTGCGTATTTTTCCTTTAGATAGCATTAGTTTTATTACAAACAAATCAACAATCAACACTAAAATTGTCAACACAATAAAGTATTCTAAAGGCAAAACATTAATAAAATAAACCAGTATTAAAACAAGTATACTAACTATTAAAAGAAAAATACTTAAATATTTTCCAAAAGTCATTTTTCCCTTTTTTCTATTTTTACTCATATATATTTATACTCCTCGTTACTTTTTAATTTTAGCAAATAAAGAGTATTTTGTCTATATTTGGAATTATTACATTTCTAACATTTGTTTATGCTATAGATAAATAAATTATTCTAACTCCTTAAGTCTTTCATCAATTTCATCAAAGAATTTATATACATGTGTACAACTCTCTGATAAAGATGGTTTATCATTTTGATGTTCACGACTAATTTTTTTAGCACGTTTTCTTGCCTTTTCTAAAGAACCATATTTACATAAAATATCATATATGTCATTATCATTTTTCTTGTATTTATAATCAAATCCTTTATCCTTAAAATATTTATTTAATTTTTTTGGATACTCGCTTCTGTTCATTTTCGAACAAATAAAATGAAAATGCAGGAGAAACCAAAACTCTATTGCTTGATTCGACCACAAAGCTATATATCCATTATCTTCACACATCTGTATGGCTTCATCAAAATTTTCGGGATTAAAACTATCTTTATCAAATACAACAAATATTTTTCCATATGGAACAGTAGATTTGGAATATTTATCTATCCTAACTTGCAAATCAGTTGCTTTAACTAAAGATGTTGTATTCATACCTTTTCCAACAACTTTCACTTTTAGTTTATACTCATCATCTATTCCTTTGTTTATTTCATCAACTGCTTTCTCAAAATAATTTGGTTCAGTTTTTTTCCCTCGCAAACAACTAGCCAAGTGCTTGATTTTTGCTTTATTATATTTTCTTTTCTTCTTTTTCTTTCTGAGGTTCTTCTTATATGTAAACTATCACTACCCATAACAGCACCTAATTTTCGTATGGAATAGCCCCAAACTGACCAGAAAGATATTTTTTTTCATAATCTGAATCAGCACGTAAATTTCTAAATTCAGATAATGAATATAATTTTGATTTACCAAAATTATCCTTGTCAACCAAATATAATTGGTCTCTTCTTAAATCATTACTATTAAATAAAAACGTTGAATGAGCTGTATAGATTAATTGAGCATTATTTTTATTAATTGATTTATCCATATACATTTGGACAATTTTTTTAAATAATAATGGATGCAATTTTACATCTAACTCATCAATACATAATAGCCCACCAACTTCAAGTTTTTTCAAAATTGTAGGCATAATATTAAAAATACGAATAGTACCATTAGATTCTTTATTTAATGGAATTAAGGTTTGGCCTGCAGAGTCATCAATATTTTTATGAATTCCACTGATACTATATTTTTTACCATCAGCTGTGTCAATAGCATCAACTTTAACACCTAGAAGACAAGGATCAAATTCATTAATAATTTTTTGAAACTTATCATAAACTGAATCATTTTCCCTCAATATATCAATGCTTGCTTTTCTGAATTCACTTTCAATTTTAAAATCAAATTTACAAATATAATCATACAAATTTCTTAAAACACCAGATTCTTCTTTAATTGCAACATTGCTTAATACCAATAATTTACTTACATTTAAATTATCATCATTTCCAAATAAATCCCATGTTTTTTCATATTTACTATATTGTTTTCCAAATAAAACTTTATTATTTGTTCTTTCAAAAATCATTTTTTGAGTTGCTTTAGTATTTAATGCAAATTTTTTTGTATATAACCATTCTTCAACAATTCTATTTTTATTTAGTGAAAATCCATATCGATATTCATCATTACCTAAACAAATTGATACTTCATATTCACTATTTTCCTCAATGCTCTTTTTACTAAATACAAACGGATTTGTTGGCAAGTCGCTATTGATATCTAATCTATTAGAATATCTAATAAATTCAAACATGAAAGCTAATGCTTCAAGTGTACTACTCTTTCCAGATGCATTTGCACCATGAATTGCAATAATTGGCAAAATATTATTACCATTAACATTAATGGTTGTTTCAATATGCCTTTTTTCTTGTGTAGCCATTAAATCTAAAAAAGTTTCATCATAAAAGCATTTATGATTTCTAAATTTAAATTGCAGCAACATAATAACTCCTCCTTCCCTCGTAATTATATTAGCACTTTTCCACAAAAAAGTAAAGTTTTGAGAGATTTTTTCTCCCAAAATTGACCAAAATGGTCAATTTTCAATATTTTCTATTACTATTATATTATTTAGCATTTGAAATTATTATCAATTTATGCCCACTATACAGAATACAGTCTGACAAACAAGTAGAGTTAAAATAATGAATACTTTTCCCTCTCACACCACC
>CAZEMQ010000020.1:0-10977 GCA_964513435.1 uncultured Muribaculaceae bacterium | reverse complement strand
GCAAAAATAAGTTGCCACTTTATTAGTAGTTTTTTTTTTGGTATAATAATTGATGCAAGGAGATATATTAAATGAAAAAAATAATTTTGATAATTAGTTTAATATTCTTACTAACTGGTTGTAGTAATATTAATGATTTAACATATGAAGAGATTATCCAAAATTTTGGAACAATTAGCTCAAGGACAAATGTATATCGGACAGGATACAAATACTATTTACCTAGAGGTATGCAAATAAATGATAGTACATTATATAATGAAATATTAGAAGATGGAAGAAATACTTATTATTTATACGTTGATGTGGTAAGTTATTTAAATAAGGTACAATATGAATATGAGATAAATTCTGATATTGTTTATTCATCAAGTATTTCTAATGGTGATAAATTTGGTTATGTAGAGATAAATTTGACAGAAAATGATAAATATTTGGTTGAAATTATGTATAATTATGCTAAAATAGAAGTAATAGTAGGTGAGAGCGATATCAATAAAGCTATGTTATCTGCTATAAGCATTTTAAAAAGCATTGTGTATAATGATAGTGTTATTGCTAATTTATTAGAAGATGATGTTTTAAACTATGCAGAAGAAGAGTTTGATATTTTTGATAATATTAGCAGTGATGATAATTATATAAAATATGGCACTGATGATTATGAACCAACTGAAGATGAAATTCCGGATTCGGACTTGTTAAATTAGGAAAGGTGAATGCGATGGGATTATTTAATAAATTGAAAGATATACTATTTGAAATTGAGGATGAAACTGAAACTCAAGAAGAAAAAAAAGAAGTTAAAAAAGCAGAAACTAAACCAATAGCGGAAAAAGTGGAACCACAAAAAAAAGTAGAAATGTTGGATACTCCGCCAGCAAAAGAATATACTAGAAGTAGTAATTCGATAAGTTTAGCTGATGCAGCTTCTCCAACTGTTGACAATAGCTATAAAACAGTAAATGAAAGAGAATTATTTAAAAGCGATAACACTTCTCCTTTTCTAGATTTTGATGAAGAAGAATTTTCCAATTCTGTATCACGCCAGAAACCGAGAGTTACTAAGAGTCCTACTAATGTTTTAGAATATGAAAAGAAGAAAAAAATAGAAAAGAAATATGATTATGGACGTTATGAAAGAACAGAAACTAGAGAAGTTGTTGAGAGAAAGAAGTTTAAACCATCACCAATAATATCTCCAGTTTTTGGAGTATTAAATGAAGATTATCGAATTGAAGATATTAAAGATAAAAATGAAGATTATAACAATTTAGATTTTAATAGTGTTCGTAAGAAAGCATTTGGTAACATTGAAAAACTTGATGAAACTCCAAAGCAAACATATTATGAAGAAACTGTTACAGTGAAACTAAAAGAAGATGATGAAGAAAAGAAACAAAAAGTAAAGACCATAGATGAATTATTAGAAGATACATCAGATATGGAGATAAGTGTTGATAGAAAGCCATCGAAAAATGAAACTAAGACTAAACCTATAGAGGAATACGAAAAAGTTGATGAAGACTTAGAAGAAATTATCGATAACAGCAAACATAGTAAAATTGAAAATGTAGTTGAAGAAGATGACGATGATACATTGGAAAATGATTTGTTTGATTTGATTGATTCGATGTATGATAACAGAGAGGATGGTGATTATTAATGGAATTTTGGCTAACTTTTTTGCCGTTGGTTATTTATATTTTGTTAATAATACTTTTAGTGATTGGTATAATTTTGGGAATAAAAACTATAATAACTATGAATAAGGTAGAAAAAGTAGTTGATAATGTTAATGAAAAAGTAGAGTCTTTAAATTCAGTGTTTAATCTAATTGATTTTACAACTGATAAAATAGCTAATTTTACTGATAAAATTGTAGAAACTGCGGGCAATTTATTTAGTAAATTATTATTTAGAAAAAAGAAAAGAAAGGAAGATGATTATGAAGAAGAGTAGTGGTTTAGGAAAATTTTTAACTGGTGCTGCTATTGGAGCTGGCTTAGGAATATTATTTGCTCCTAAATCTGGTAAAGAAACAAGAGCAGATATAAAAAAGAAAATAGAAGAAATAATTGAACAGACTAATGATTTAAAAGCTGAAGATGTAAAAGAGATGATTGTTAAAAAAGTTAATGAACTTCAAGAACAATTAAAAGAATTGGATAAAGAAAAAGTATTAAAGGCAGCTAAACAAAAAGCTAAGAAGATTCAAAAGAAAGCTGAGGAATTATACGAATTGGCAGTTGAAAAAGGAACACCAGTATTAGAAAAAACAACAAAGGAATTAAAAGAAGCAACTGCAATAGCATTAAAGAAAATAGTTGCAAAACTAGAAGAAGAATAATTATGTGCTCGTTTCAAATTAAATGAAACGAGTTTTTTTTATAATTTTGAGAAAAAACTTCGAAGGTTTGATATAATATATCCAAGGAGGAAGATAATGTTCAATACTATTTATGAAGAAGAAGCATTTTTTCCTTATGAAAATATGTCGCTTGAAGAAGCTAGGAATTTAAGATATCTAGTTTCTAATTTTGCAGCATTTGCAAATGGCGAATTAGTTCAAATGTCATTGCAAAATAAAGATGGAGAAATAACTGCTAATGGGCTTGTCTATGAACCAGGGAAAAATAAGACTTTTTATTCAAATGTTATCAAAGGAGAAGGGGAAGTGGTTTTTTATAGTGAAATAACAGAAATTTATGGTAAGACTTTTGTTTCTCGTGATGAATTTACTTTTTGTGAAAAGGATATTCAAGTTAAGAGCAAGATTGAAGGAAAACACTCAGTTACTAAAATAATTCCTTATTTTGAAAAAGAAATGCAACGGAAATAATATTTCATACCAATTTCACAATTAATATATATAATTATAGCGAGGTGTTTTATGAACGTTTTAGTAGTGGATGATGAAAAATTAATTAGAGATGTTATAAAGGAATATTTAATTTTAGAAGGCATGAATGTTTTTGAAGCTGAAAATGGCTTAGAGGCAATTGAGAAAGTAAAAAAAGAAAATTTTGATATTATTATCATGGATATAATGATGCCTAAAATGGATGGCTATACAGCATGTCGTGAAATTAAGAAGATTAAAGATATCCCTTTTATTATGCTATCAGCTAGGGGAGAAGAATATGATAAATTAATTGGGTTTGATTTAGGGATTGATGATTATGTTACTAAACCTTTTAGTCCTAAAGAATTGGTTGCTAGAATTAAAGCTGTTACTAAGAGAAAGGAAAATACAGAAAATATATATGTAATAAGTGGAATCAAGTTAGATGATATTGCCCATGATGTTTATATTGATGGCAAAAAAATTTATTTGACGCCGAAAGAATATGATTTACTTAAATATTTTATTGATAATAAAAATATTGCTTTATCACGAGAGAATTTATTAAGCAATATTTGGGGTTATGATTTTTATGGTGATGATAGAACAATAGATACACATGTTAAAACGTTAAGGAAGCATTTAGGTAAATATAAAAACCTAATAGTTACAATCAGAGGCATGGGCTATAAATTTGAACATGAAGAAGAAAAAGAAAACTAGTATTCAAGCCAAAACCTTAATATATTTACTTACTTTTAATGTGGTAATTATTATTCTATTGTGGATATGTCAAATATCTATTTTTGATATATATTATGAAAAAGAACAAATTAGTAATATGGACGGAATTGTAAAGTCTTTGCAAGATGCTAGTTCTGATGAGGTGTTTGGCATTCTTCAAGATATTGCTTACCAAAATGATGTTTGTATTTCTGTTGTTAATCCTACTACTAATATTGTCAATACTTATAATGCTAATATGAATGGCTGTGCATTAAGTTCTGATAATGCTCAAGTAAACGAACTTATGATGCAATTTATTGAAAATGATGAAGATTTTAAATCTTATCAATTTGTAAACAATGAAAAACATGTTTCAGCACTAATGTATGGACTTAAATATAATGGTTCATATATGTTTATTTACACTAATTTAGAAGATATATCTGATTTTACATTGATTATCAAAAGACAAATTATGTATGTTTGTTTTTTAGGAATCTTTGTTGCTGTAATTATATCAATATTTTTATCAACTAAGTTGACTGACCCAATAACCGAAATAACAAAGAAGGCTAGAAAGTTAGGTAGTGGCAATTCTGACGTTGAATTTAAGGAATCAGGAATTAAGGAAATCGATGAACTTGCTGAGACTTTATCTCAAGCCCAAATTGAAATGGCTAAGACAGATGAACTACGACGGGATTTAATGGCAAATGTATCTCACGATTTAAAAACTCCCCTTACAATGATTAAAGCCTATGCAGAAATGATTCGAGATATTTCTTATAAAGATAAAAATAAATTGGATGAACACTTAGAAATCATTGTTGATGAAACTGATCGACTTACCGTATTAGTTAATGATATATTGGATTTATCGCGTATGCAATCGAATGCTGATGTTTTAAAATTAGAAAAATTTGATTTGGTAGCAGAAATAAATTCAATTGTCAAAAAGTATCAAATCATCAAAGAAACTGAAAAGTATACGATAAACGTCGAAATGCCTGAAGTGGCTATGATAAAGGCTGATAAAAAGAAAATAAATCAAGTAGTTTACAATTTAGTTAACAATGCTATTAATTATACTGGAGAAGATAAAAAAGTCACTATACGAGTTATAAAACAAAAGAAATATTTTCTAGTAGAAATTGAAGATACTGGTAAAGGTATAAAAGAAGAAGAAATACCTTATATTTGGAATAAATACTATAAAAACGATAAGAATCACAAACGTAATGTCGTTTCTACTGGTTTAGGATTGTCAATAGTAAAAGAAATATTAGAGTTGCATAATTATGAATATGGTGTCAAGAGTGTGTTAAAAAAGGGTACAACTTTTTACTTTAAAATAAAAATTTAGTTATTTCATACTTCCAACACGAAAACTTCATAAACATAAAGTATGATTAAAGTGTAATGAAGGAGGGATGCTGATAAAAATAAAAAAATGTATTATTAATATACAGACTATACACAATTAACATATAAACTCAAAACTCACACTTTTAAAGGGAAATGAACAATTTTCCCTTTTTGTTTATCTACTTCAAAAAAAAAGAATATTATGAGTATGCTAAAGCATAACAATATTCTTTCTTTTTACTTAAGTTATATTGATATATATTATATATTTCTTTACTAATATTACTTACTGTTTCTAAAGCTCCCGTATCTGGATTACCATAAAGGGTAAATATTGATAGTGTATAAGGATAAGAATTATAATATATACCAATATCATGAAAATAATTATTGTAATATCCATATTTATGTAAGAATGTAATATCATCAAAGTTTAAAGCATTATAATAATCATTATCCATTGCTTCTTTTAGTAAAGTACTATATTCACTATCATTTTGTAATAATTCATATATATGTTTTAACAGTTTATTGGTACTACTAACACTCAAGTTTCCAAATAAATCTGATGAAGTAATAGTCAAATTAATGTCTAATGTTTTTTTTGCATATTCTTTTAAATTGTCTATTCCAATATAATCAATAAGCATCAAATGTGCAGCATTATCACTAACTGATATAGCATAATATAAAATATCTTTTATAGGAATTTCACTATTTACTTTATAACTAGAAAGTCCCTCTTTAGCAAAGCTATAATAATAAGAAGTAAAAGTAATAGTATCTTCCAAGTCTACATTATTATCTATTATATATGCAGCATCAAATAATTTAATAATACTAGCATTATAATACAATACATTTTCATTTAACGTTAGAGTATAATTGTTATTTAAGTCTTCAAAATATATTGAAACCTTACTAGTATCTAAATTAGTTAAGAGTTCATTGAATAATTCAGTTGTTGTTTCATCAACATATTCTGTATTCATACAAGTATAAAATGTATGATTCATCTTTTCGATAACTCGTTTACTAACGGATGCCTGTATTAAAGTTTTAACAGCAGAATTTCTTGTGTTATAAAAATTAGCTAAATATAAACTTGACAAAGCAATTATGACAACAATCAATACTATAATCATTATTTTAATTTTTCCCATTTTCATAGTTACTCCATTTCTAGTTATCTAAAATAAATAAATATAAATATTGCTAGACACAAACAATATATTGAAAATTTCCATAATTTGCCATTTTTAACCCAATTACTAAGCCACTGATATGAAAAATAAGTTATCACACCAGCAGCTACCATACCTGCTAGATATGGAATAATCATATTTGTTAACTCTGCAGTATTGGCTAAGTCACTAACTCCGAGTAACAATGTAGCAACACTTACAGGAAAATATAATATAAAAGTATACTTTAAGGCTGTATCACGTTTTAATCCACAAAGTAAACAAGCAACTAAAACAGTACCACTTCTACTAATGCCAGGAATTATAGTTACAGCTTGAAACAAACCTATTATTATGGCATCTTTTAAAGTTATGTCGTCATCTTCTTTTGTTCCCTTTATATTGCGAACAATAAATAAAGCTAAAGCAGTTATTAAAAAAGCAATTGCTAATCCATTTAATGAGTATAGGTTTTCTAACTTATTTTTAAATAGTATACCTGTTATACCAACAGGAATAGTACTAATAATAATAAATATACAATACCAAAATTTTTTAATGTTTTTACTTCTTGTATCTGCTTTAAATATATAACTAAAAAATGCTATAATTAGCTCTTTAATATCTTTCCAAAATATAATAAATATGGCAAGAAAAGACCCAAAGTTAGATATTATTTCAAAGTTTAGGGAATTAAAAATATTAGTGTTAAAAACATTTTTAAATAAATATATGTGCCCACTACTAGATATTGGTAAAGGTTCAGTAATGCCTTGAATAATACCCAAGATAATATAAGTTAATATGTTCATATCATCACCATTATAATTATATAGCAAAAAGTTTAATTTTGCACTAAATAAATAAAAAAAGCTGATAACCAGCCTTTAGTTTTTAGTTACGGTATACTCATAACCGTATGTTTCTACCGTTACTTTAGTTATAGTGATATTTTCTTCTAATGCTCCAGTGCTTTCATTTTCTACCTGAGCATTTTCAACTATTTCATCAATTATATCCATACCATCAATTACCATGCCAAATCCAGCATACAAACCATCTAAAGAATATGTAGCTGAATCATCTAGAACAATAAAGAATTGACTGCCTGCAGAATTATAATCGCTGCTTCTAGCCATCGATATAACACCTCTCGTATGACTTAAACGATTTTGAGAATAGCCGTTGGCGATAAATTCTCCATCAATTGTATATCCAGGACCACCAGTGCCATCTCCATTGGGATCACCACCTTGAAGAACAAAACCTGGAACAGAACGATGAAATGTTAAACCATCATAAAAACCACTTTCGATTAAATTTACAAAATTAGCAACAGTGTTCGGAGCATATTCTGGATAGAGTTCTATTTGAATAGTACCATAATTTTCAATTTCCATTGTTACAATGGGATTTTGTTCAATCTCTTCTTCATTACTGGAACACCCAACAAGTAAAAGAATCATTAAAAATATAAAACTACTTTTTAATAACTTGTTCATAACATCACCCTAATAATTTTAACATATATATTTTAATATGAGAATATTTTATTTAGTTTTGGGAATAATTTTAATTAGTATAGCTTTGTTTTTAATAATTGTTTATTTGAATTTATTAGTAATCGGGTATAGCTTTTGGGAATTTGTTTATTTTATTATTAGCAAAGGTATTTTTTTAATATTGTTAGTAGGTATATTTTTAATTTATAAGGGAATGGGGCGAGGAATAAAAGATGAATTATTATTACGATATAATTCTAAATTTTCAAGAAGATAGTTGTCTATTTTATGAATGGATGGATACCGACTCTTTTGATTTTATCAAAAAGATTCCTGTTTTTTATGTATCTAGTAAAAATATAAAAGATTTTAGTGATAGTGAAATACGAGTAGATGAAGAATTTTTAAAATTAATTTATAATAAAACAAAGTTAAAGGATGGTACTTTAGAATATGTAGCTTTATTTGTTAGTAAAAATGGAGCGATAGCATTGGAATTTAATCAAAACGGAGTAGTAATTTCTAGGAGTTATTTACAAGTAAATGATGAATGTAATCTTATGGAAATATCCTATACTTTTCCTAAAATGAAAATCGACTATAAAGTTATCAAAAAGTTAGAAACTAGAAAAGAATTGCGAATAGAAAAAGATATAAAAAGATTTATCAACTTAGAAATAACTACTCTTTATAATAATAAAGAGTGGGAAAAAATAGTATTCTTGTATAATGAATGGTTCTTAAAAAACAATAATAATGTTGCTGCAATGGTTCAAGAGATGCAAAATAAACTCAAGGGTAAGATTGCTGAAAAAGAATATAAAATATATAATTTGATTAAGCTTAGCTATAATAATGTATAATTTTATATATTTAGTTAAAAATAATACTAAAGATGGAGGTAAATATTTTGAAAAAGTATTTAAAGGTAATAACCGTTATCGTATTTTGCGTTATTTTATGTGGATGCAGTTGTATGCAAACAACAGCTAAAGATAAGGTTTCTGAATTTCTCGACCAATATCGCAATTTAAGTGCTAGTGTTCTAGGAGACTTAGAAGAAGTTATTGATTCTACCGATGATTTAAGCGAAGAACAAAAAGAAGTTTATCGTGATGTTTTAAAAAAACAATATTCTGATTTAAAATATGAAATTGAAGATGAAACATATGATGGTGATACTGCAACTGTTGAAGTAAAAATAACCGTATATGACCTTTATAAAGTCCAAAAAGAAGCAACAGAATATTTAAGCAGTCATATGGATGAATTTTATGATGATGAAGGTAATTATGACAGTTCAAAATTTACGGATTATAAGTTGGAGCAAATGCAAAAAGTAACAGATACAGTTGAATATACAATTACTTTTAATTTAACTAAAGATGATGACGGTAACTGGCAAATAGAAGAGTTAAGTCAAGAAGATTTAGAAAAAATTCACGGAATTTACAATTACGATACTGAATAACCCATGAAAAAACTTTATGGGTTTTTTAAATTGTATAATAATCTATGATAGTTAATATATCAGCTACTTTTCGTTTTATGCTTACATCTTTAGATTCAATCATTGCAAAGTCGTGCTTAATTTTATTTAAATCATCTAATTTTATTTTGGGTTCCAAATCTAATAACATATCTATTTTATCTAAATTAGGTAAATCCAAGTAAATTTTTTGTTCTTTTAATGCATTTAGAGATTGATATACATTTAGAATGTCATAATTGCCATCAAATAATTGGTATGTGTAGTTAGAAACAAAATCATTAATTCGAGAACAAATTAAATTTTTAGTAGATTGATTTATATAAGAAACATCAAAATTATCTAAAATACAATTAATTATTTCTAAAGGTCGAATATTTTTAAATTCCCAAGCTTTTAAAATTATTGGATATAGTTGTTGATTTAAAAAGAATTCCCCAATTTTAACGATTTTAAATATACTTGTTTCTCTTTTGGCAATAGTTAGACACAAGTCCTCGATAAAAGCTAAGTTAGAAGTAGTAAAATTAGTACCTAAGTTATAAGCTAATATGGTATAAGTAATAATCCATTGTGGTTCTTGATATTCAATGTTTTGCCAGAAATTTTCATTTATTGAAAACCATCTGTTATTAGGAAATAAATCGACAATATAGTTGAATAATATTAAATTGATTTCTTTATCACATGTTCTATTTATCCAATTTTTAAGCCGATATAGGTTGCTAGGGAAATAATCAATTGGAGTAATTTTCATGGTTTATGTCCCTTTTTCTAACTAACTGTATAGGTTGTTGAAGATAATCTTTAATAGTAGCTAGACATTTTCTAATACAAAGTCTATAATCATCGGTAGTAAGTTCGCATTCTAACAACTTAGTTGTTATGGCTTTTTTATTTTCATCACTCATGGTAGGTATTAAATTTTTAAAGATTGTTACATTCCTAAAGTCACTAGCTTTATAAATTAGATTGTCATTATTCGCTTCATACATTTTAGTAAGTAATCTATCAACTATTTCTTCTAAAGTCGCTGCATTTTCAAAAAGATAGTGATAATCTTGTTCAAGTAGGGTATATAAAAATTTTAAGATTTTATTACGTTCATTTTGTATATTTGGACATGTTCTAAATCTTTCAATTAAATCAGTAAATATAGTGGTATAGCCATAATTGTAATTTCTGTCGCATACCTCATTAATCAAACTACTAATATTTTCATCGATAAAAAATGCAACTATATCATAGTACTTTTGAGGAGAAATTTCAGTAATAATCAAAGAAGTACACAACTCCGACATATAAAAAGGACTTACAGAAAAAATTTTGTTGCCAAAAAGCTGACACAAAATAATACAGCAAGCTTTTTCTTGTAAACCAAAATTAAAACTTAAATATTCGCGGAGCTTTTTATCATCAATATCCTCTGGTATTTTAGGTATAGAATTACAAAAAGTTTTAAAGAAAAACTTGTCTAAATTTGGAAAATCTATATGATCAGTTATTTCTTTTTTTAGTTGATAACCTATAAACTCCATTTGATTAATAACCATCACGAACACCCCATTCATTGCATGTATTTTACCATGTAATATATGAAAAGTAAATTAAAACCTTGTTACAGTAAATTTATACAATTAGTTTTATTATAAAGTAAATAGTAATAATTATTTTTTTGTGAAGGGCATATCATTTTATAGGAGATAAGCATATGAAAAGATTAATTTTATGTCTTGTTTTTTTACTACTGCCATTAGATGTTTACGCAATTAGTGCTAGTAGTAGCATTGTAATGGATTTAGATAGTGGTAGAGTTTTATATGGTAATAATATTCATGAAGAAAGGCTTATTGCTAGTGTTTCAAA
>CAZEMQ010000019.1:0-11051 GCA_964513435.1 uncultured Muribaculaceae bacterium | reverse complement strand
TTCATATGCAATTTTCCTTTTACATTTTCTACACTAAATTCTTCTATACTAAAATAGTATCAAACAACTATATAATATGCAAGAAAAATCAAACTTTTTTATAATATAAACATATAGATTTGACAAACGAAAATGTCATTGTCACGCTCAATCTACACAAGGATAATGCAAGAAAATTATATATAAAAAAAGAGCAATATCAACTTAAACTTTATTTAGGATATAAGAAAAAGGATATTAAAGCAATTTATTTTTTAAGTAACTTATTCAATTTAATAATTTCTTCATTAATTGCTATCGCTATATCTTTATATCTTATCACTTTTATTTAAAATCGCATTATATTATTATCCACTTTTATTTAATAAATGAAAAATCGTTATTAACTATTATCCAATTTTAATAACTATATTTGTTACAATAATAGCATCCTTAATTACTAGCATTTTAAATACTTCTAGATTATTCGGTGATACAAATGATTGATATTATTTTAATATATTAGAACTAACAAACGAAGAAATATTAAATACCATTAGTATAGATATTTTAAATGAATCTTATAACATTGTTGGAGTAACATCCAAAAATGATATTAACATATATATGACTGAAGATAATTTTACCAACATAAATACAGAATCTCCAGATAGCTATTACATTTTAATTGATACTTATGAAAACGTTTTTAAAGTTCAGGAAGAATTACAAAAACTAGGTTATTATTCTGAATTATACGACTCAAGCGGTTTATTAAACATTGAAAAAGTAGAAAATATTCAAAATAGTTACAAATATATCCTAGTATTTTCTTTAATTACACTTAATGTTGTCATTTGCTTAATAATTAAAAATATTATTAAAAATGAGGATAAAAATATTGCTCTGTTAAGAGCAATAGGATTTAAAAAAAGAAAAATATCAATTATTTTATTTATAAGAGTATTTTTAATATTGAGCTGTACATTGTTGATAAGTACAATATTAGTAACAATTATAAATTATTGTTTTTTAAATTATGATATTATAAATTATATTCTACTTACTTGGATATTATCATTATTAATATTGTTTTTAAACTTTATCTTCTTCAGATATCAAATAACTAAATTAAATCCAATAGAAATTTTAAATACCTAAAAAATGCTAAACTCAAAGTTTAACATTTTTTTATTCTTGCCAAAGTCCATAAATACCACATGGAAGTACTAATGCATTTTTACTTATTGGCAATCCTATTTCTCCACTTTCTACTTTACCACCATGATTTTTTTTAATAGTTAAATTTAAAATATTATATAAAACTGTATTAGATATACCAGTTGTATATGCATTAATCAAGAAAAATAATGGTTTATCACTCAAAATTTGGCAACACTTATCAACTAATTCTGGTAAATTATGCTCAAGTTTCCACAACTCACCACTAGGTCCTCTTCCATAACTCGGAGGATCCATAACAATTGCATCATATTTATTTCCACGCCTTATTTCTCTTTCAACAAATTTTAAACAATCATCAACAATAAACCTTATATAGTTATCATGCAATCCACACAAATCTCTATTTTCTTTAGCCCAAGAAACCATGCCTTTAGATGAATCAACATGAACAACTTCTGCTCCAGCTTGACTACAAGCCATTGTAGCAGCACCAGTATAAGCAAATAAATTAAGAACCTTTATTGGTCTATTAGCATTACGAATTTTATCCATCATAAAATCCCAATTAGTTGCTTGTTCGGGAAATAATCCAGTATGTTTAAAATTAGTAGGACTGACTTTAAATGTTAACTCTTTATACCTAACAGTCCAATATTCTGGTAATTTATCTTTAAATTCCCAATGCCCTCCGCCATCTTTATAGCGATAATATACTCCACTAATTTTATTCCAATTCCCATCTTTTTGCACTGGCCACATTGCAGAAGGCTCAGGACGACGTAGAATAACATTACCCCATCGTTCTAATTTTTCTCCATCGCCAGCATCAAGGCACTCATAATCTAACCACTTATCACTTAATCGCATAAATCCACCTCATTTTTATACTTCTAAAAAAAACCTCGATGTAACTCGAGGTAAAGAATACTATCTTTTTGAAAATTGTGGAGCACGTCTTGCTTTTCTAAGACCATATTTCTTTCTTTCTTTAACTCTAGGATCTCTAGTGATAAATCCAGCATTTTTAAGAATATGTCTATAACTATCTTCTCTGGTTTGATCTGTATTAGCATCAAATTTTAATAATGCTCTAGTAATACCCAAACGAATAGCTCCAGTTTGACCAGAAAATCCACCACCAGTAACTTTAACATCGATATCAAATCTGTTTTCATTACCAGTAACTACTAATGGTTGTCTTAAATCCATTACTAATGTAGCATATGGCATATAATCTTCAACAGCCACACCATTCACAGTAATATTACCAGTTCCACCAGTCATTCTTACTTGAGCAACACTTCTTTTTCTTCTACCAGTTGCACACCATTCTTGTTTCTTAGCCATAAATCCTCCTACTTAATTTCCAAAGCTATTGGTTTTTGTGCTTCATGTTTATGTTCAGCACCACGATAAACGAATAATTTTTTGCCCATCGCTCTTCCCAATCTATTATGAGGAAGCATACCTTTAATAGCTCTTTCTACCATTTCTTCTGGATATTTCTCAATCATTACTTCAGCAGTTCTTTCTCTAAGTCCTCCTGGATAACCAGAATGATTATAATACTTCTTATCTTTTAACTTATTACCAGTTAAAACAACTTTATCAGCATTAACAATAATTACATAATCTCCACAATCAACATGAGGAGTATAAGTAACTTTATGCTTACCACGTAGAACTTGAGCTGCTTTACTAGCAAGACGACCTAAAGTTTGTCCTTCAGCATCGATTACATACCAATTTCTTTCAATAGTTTCTTTTTTTTGCATAAATGTTTTCATACTTAATCCTTTCATTATGTTCCTTATTTAATTTTCCCACGACTAAATAAATCACATAAATAAAATGTACCGATTAAAATTATATGAAAAAAAACACCAAAAGTCAAATACTTTTAAGCATTTTCTGTTAAATCTGGCAATTTTATATTAAATTCATCTAAAATATGTGAATCCTTGACACTTTTATAAAACTCTGCTAATAAAACTTTTATCATTTCTGGATCATCAATCTCTGTTAAACTATCATTATTTTTATTACTACAAATAATTAAATCTTCAACATTATTTTTATTGATTAACAAATAATAATTCTCTTCTCCTCGAACGCTTTTGCCTCCGACAATATACTCATTATTATTATCAAGAGCTAATACATCTAATAAATCAATATTCATCTACCAATCTCCTTAGCTTCAATTTCTTTATCCAATCTAACACTCTCTTTATTAAAATTGACTTTATCTAACAAAGCTACACAGGTTGCCCCCAAACTACCAATCTCTAAAACATTTAATGCTTCACTTCCTAAATTAGCTATAAATTGTTCAATACTTCCGTAATCTAAACTTTGACCATAAGGAACTAATAATGCCGTATTAACAACTCCTAAGGCTGCAGCAACACTAGCTGTAGTCATTGCCACCTTCATTCTTTCTTCACTTTCTTTTTCATAACTTTGTTTTTTTGTTACTACATATTCCCGAGCAAATTCTACACTTGCTCCTTCTAACACTTCATCATTACTTAATCTTTCAACCCGCAATTTTGCTTTACACATATTGGCAAGCCGCATATACATAACACTGGCACTAGCTAAAAATCCTCCTTCAAGAAATATTGTAGCTGCAGATTTTAAAATATCTCGCAAACTATCCGAAGAAATTCCCAAATTACCATAATTTATCATAGTTAGCAAAGTAGCAGTTGTTAATCCTGCAATTAAGGCTTTTTTACCTTCATCATATATGGCATTTTCATTTTTTAAAATTGCCTTCACTCGATATTCATTCATATTATTCTCCCAATAATATCATATCAAAAATTGTATTTTACATCAACTAAATACAAACCATCTGCAGGAACTACACTCAAAAATTTTTCTACTTGGGGATTTTCCAACATCCTTTCCACATCGTAAACTTTAGCTTTACCTCTCCCCACATCTAAAACAGCTCCAACTAAATGTCTAACCATATAACGGTAAAAACCAATTCCCACAAATTCCAACTCTATTATATCTTTTTTCTTTCTAATACGAGTCTTATATATTGTAGTTGTATAATCTATCCTTGGTCCACTAACAAAATTTCTAAAATCATATGTTCCTTCAAAAAGATTCATCGTTCTTTTCATTTCTGTAAAATTCAAATCATATTTTACTTGATAATAATATCCTTCTTTTGCAATATCATAACTTCCAACATTAATTTTATAAACATATTTTTTCCATTTTACATTATGTCTAGCATGAAAATCATCTTTAACAACTCGCCATTTAGTTATAACGATATCTCCATTCAAAAGTTTATTTATAATATTAAAATCTTCTTTAGTTAACTTTTTATCTACCTCGAAATGAGCACATTGACCAATTGCATGTACTCCAGCATCAGTTCTTCCACTTCCTTTAATAACTATATCACTATTTAAAACCTCACTTAGTACTTTTTCCAAAGTACCTTGAACACTTTTTAATCGCTTTTGTCTTTGAAATCCATGAAACTTAGTTCCATTATAAGAAAACTTTATCAAATACTTCATGATTTAATCCTATAAATAGCTTTCAATAATTCATCAAGTTGAGTATAATAATCAAGTCTTACACCTTTTCTTTCACACTCAAAAATAAATCTAACAATCTTAGGAACATCACCATATAATTCTAAAACTTTATCAAATATATTATCAGTTTCATATTTAACTTCACCATTGTTGACAACATATATTTTATCAACACAATTCAAAAACATTTCCATATTCTTATCAAATAAAATAATTCTTCGATTATAAGTGCTTATCTTTTTAAACAATGATTTAAAATAGTCCATTTCTTTATATGTCATATACTCTGAAAAGTCATGTAAAACAATTTCTTTATCATGTAATTTACTAGCTAATATTACTTTGCTCTTAGCACTTGCAGATAAATCACTAAATCTTGCATCCAAAACACTTTCATCTAACTTAACCATTTTTAAAGATTCAATTGCCTTTTTCATAATTATATTGCGAACAATTTCATCTTTATAATCATCTTTATTATATTTATCTCCAATAACACCAACAATATTACCCTTAAATACACTTAATTCCATAAATCATCCACCAATTCACTCATATTAAAATAAACTTTTAAAAATATATCATAATAATTTAACTGAGTAGATAAATCTACAACAAATGGCAACCCATAACCTATTCTTTTTAACGCCTTTTCCTCTTTTAAAACACTATCTCTTAATCCTTCTAAAACTATATTTTTCTTATCATAAACCATTATATAATTAGCAAATAATGCATACTCAACATTGCTAGTAATCAATATAAATTTAATATTTTGTTTACTTAACAACTCTAATAGTTCTTTTATCTCTTCATCTTTAAGTCCATAAAAAGTATTATTAAACACTAATCTTTTCGCAGTAAAAAATTCTAATTTTGACTTCAATTCACTAAATGACATACCACTATCAATAATAGGATATTCGGAAAATTTAGCTAAAAAAATCTTGTCTATATCATTAGCAAGTACTACATAATTATACTCATCATTAATTTTCATCTAATAATACTACGCTCCCTTCTTGTAAACTCTTTTGAACATCTATTAGTCTTTGATTAGTGCTTCCTCTAAACTTACATGCTAAACTCTTTTTATCTATTTCAAATTTACCATCAACTAAAACATCAACTTCCTTTAAAAATTTATATTTTTCATCATCTTCACTAATCAATTGTTCATAAGTAAATCCAGTATAAGCCCAAACATTTAGACCTTTTTCATGAGCATATTTAGCTATTTCTAAAGCTGCAACAGGTTGAAAAAAAGGATCTCCACCAGACAAGGTTATTCCATTTTGATACCGCAACCTATCAATTTGCTCCTTTATTTTTTCTGTTGTAGTTTCAAATCCATCATTAAAATTCCAAGTCTCTGGATTATGACAAAACTTACAATGATGATTGCAACCTTGAAACCAAATAACAGTTCTAATACCTACCCCATCAACTATACTATCTTCCTGAATATTACCAGCTAATCTAACCTTCATTTTTTAACTCCTTATGTTTCTTTACTAAATCACTAATTTTTATAAAATGATGATTTACTCCCGATTTACCTATTTTATAACCCATTTCTACAGTAATAATATCCGCTAATTCTTGATATGATAGTTCGGGATACTTACATCTCGCTTCAGCCACTATTTGAGTTTTCTCATCTAAAAGCGAAAACAAATTTGCTTCCTTTAAATAAGTAATATCCGCTAATTGCTTTTGACCCGCTTTAAATGTTTTTTCTTGATTAGCTATCTCACAATTATTAAGACGATTTACCATATTTTTATGATCTCGATATATCCTCACATCTTCAAAATAAAACAATGAATTAGTAGCTTTAAACAATTTAATTAAATCACTTATATTTTCACTAGCTTTGATGTAAACAACATTTTTATACCCTCTCTTAATAATTTTAGCATGCATGTTGAAATACTCCAACAGCTTTAGTACTTGTTTAGCTAATCTTTCTTTAGTAAATATAAATTCTAAATGATATCCACTAGTACTAGGATTAGAAACATTACCAACAGCTAAGAATGCTCCTTCAATAAAAGCAGTCTTCTCTTCATCGGTAACTAATGTTTCCAAATCTGTTTTTACACCCAAAACTAAAGAATCTTTAATATAATCTAACCTTTCTTTTATACTTAATATATATATTTGTTTTACTTTAAATCTTTTTTGTAATCTTATTGTTACTTTAGGACTAACATTATATATAGCTTTTATTTCTTTATATATTCTTCTAGCTATACTAGCGTTTTCCAAAGTAATAACCAATTCATCTCTATTAAACTTACCAACACAATTCAAAAAAGCTATCAATTCATATCTTGCTTCAACAATATTAAAATCATTTTTCGAAATTTCTTCTTTTAACATTGTAGTAAATGTCATTTTTTCTTACCATCCATTAAATATGAAAATATTAAATATCCAGTCTTTAAAGAATCATGACGATAATAACCATCTTCAACAGTAAATAACTTATCAGCAATAATATGAATCTTTGTATCTTTTAATTCTTGCATATCTAATAATACTGGATCTTTTTGTTCTTCATCGGCATATTTGCGTGCTAAATTACTACTCATAATTGTATTATTAGCAATAACAACATCAAGATTACCCTTGCCCAAATATTTTTCTAAATAATCTATATGATCCTTAACTGAAAAATTATCTGTTTCTCCTGGTTGTGTAAACAAATTACATATATACATCTTATCAGCTCGAGCTTTATTTATTTCTTTAACTAGACCTTCATCAACCAAATGCGGTGAAATACTAGTTAACAAACTACCAGATGAAAACACAATCAAATCAGCAACCCTAACCGCATCGATAACTTTAGGGTTAACAACAAAATCTTTATCATATTTAATATAATCGATTTTATTTGCACATTTAGTTACTTGCTCTTCTCCTTTAATAATTTTTCCATCAACAGTAACTCCCACCAAATTGATATTATCTTCTGTCAAAGGAAGAACAGTCCCCTCTAAATCGAGCATATTACCTAAAATAGGAATAGCAGAATCAAAGTCGCCCTTTAAATCAAGCAATGCCGTAAGCAACAAATTTTTAACCGAATGGTTTCCCAATGTTTTAGATTTTGTAAAACGATAATTCATTAAATCAATAACATCTTGGTCAACATTTGCCATACTAAGCATAACTTTAGAGATATCTCCAACCGCTGGTATCTTCATTTCCCGCCGTAATCTACCCGTACTTGTCCCATTATCAGCTACAGTAACTACAGCAGTTATTTCAACTGGAAACAATTTAATTCCTTTTAAAAGTTGTGAAAGCCCGCTTCCACCACCAAATATAACAATCTTTTTCATATTCATCACTAAAATAAGTTTAGCACAAATAACATATAAAAGCAATTAAAGGAATGGTAAAGTCCTTCTCTTAACACCACCATTAACCTCATAACAACTATTGATAATAATAAACGCTTTAGGATCAACTTCTAGTATTTTTTGTTTAAAGGAATAATAATCTCGATTAGAAACTACACACATTATCATAAAACCGCTTTTTTGAGAAAAACCTCCTCTACTAGGAATACTAGTAAATCCTGTTTGAAAATCATTCAATATCAATTTTTTTAACTTACGTAATTTCTTACTGTAAATATAAAATACCTTACTATCAGAAAGCCCAAACATCATTTTATCAATAAAGTATGTAGAACTCATCAAAATAATAAATGAATAAACTCCGTTATTAAAACCAAATACTAACATCCCAGCAATAATGATTAAAGTATTAGCAAAGACCATTGCTTTGGAAATACTAACTTTGAAATACTTATTAATTATTAGCATTATAATATCACTACCACCAGTTGCAAAACCAACGCGATAAATAAGACCGCTACTAACACCATACAAAATTATCGCAAAAAGCAAAATTAAATAAAAATCATCCCCAATAATATAAGTGTTCAAAAATGTCGCAATTGGACTAGACAATGTAACCATCACAGGATAAAGAATTGAACCAATAATATTTTTCTTTGTTGTTTCCCATCCCAAAAAAATAAAACCTATTATCAATAACGATATATGAGCAACATAAATAAAAATTTCTGCAGACCAGCCAAATAATTGTTGAAAAACAATAGCTACACCACTAAATCCTGATACAACTAAATTATTAGGAATCAAAAACAAATTAAAACAAAGAGCATATAAAAAAACCCCTAATACAAAACTAAATCCATCAAAAACAGTATTTTTTATATTATCATTTTTGGTCATTCACACCACCCACTATATTAATTATAATCGATTAATAAATTTTTAGCAATTATTATATTTTATTTGCATATATTTAGTTGAGGTGAATTTATAATGAATGGCAATTATTATCAAAACCCAACATTTCCAAGCAATAATTATGGGACCCCACCAGGAAACATTTCAATTAATGAAGTAACTGCTACACAAATACCGCGAGAACAAAGTTACATCGAAAATATATTACGTCTTAATAAGGGACAAAGAGTAAAAGCCTATGTTTCTTATCCCGATAGTAGTGCTTGGCAAAACAAAGTATATGAAGGAATCATTGAAGAAGCTGGAAAAGACCATTTAATAATCCGTGACAATACCAACAATCTTTGGTATCTACTTAGAATTATTTATCTAAATTACGTTGAATTCATGGAACCTATTGTCTATTCTCATACCTATTCTGAGAAAACATATTAAAGGGGCAGTCGCAAAATTAAGTAATTAATTTCGCAACAGCCCCTTTCAATATTAATAATAATATTTGAAATTCCTTTTTTCTTGTTTTAAAGTTGTCTTATCACCATGTCCAGGATAAAGTACTATATCATCAGGATATTTACTTATCATATTTAAACTTTCTTGCATTTGTATATCACTACCAGTTGGCAAGTCAGTCCTTCCAATACTATTTTGAAAAATAAAATCTCCAACAAACATAACTTTTTCCGCTTCAAAATAATAACTTACAGAATCTATAGAATGACCTGGATTATTAATTATTTTAAATCCAATATTAGGACAACTTCCTTCCTTAATATTAAAATGTTTTTCAATTTCTTTCAAGGCACCAACATGATCAAAATGATGGTGGGTAATTAAAACTCCAACAACATTTTTATCGGCACACTCTTTAATAATTTTTGAACTTTCTTCTCCTGGGTCAATTATAATTGTTTGATTATCTTTAGTAACTATATAACAATTTTCTTCTAACGACCCTACAACTACTCTTTTAATATCCATAAGTATACTCACAAAAATAATCAACATATTTTAAAATATCTGAATCATAGTATTCAACATTATTATAAAAGTCATCGCCAGAATAATTTACAAACATATACACCCCATCCGTCAAAGTTAAATAATAAGAGTATGTACCATTAGTAGTATCAAAAACAACATCTACTTTACCATTGTATTCATCACCAATAGATAAAAGTCCAAGTGCCTCTAAATCTGATATAGAAATACAAGTTATATTTGCTCCATAATTGTTAACATATAATTTAGTAGCATTTACTACAGATTCTCCAACTTCTGCAAAAGTTGTTGCATCATTTTCTAAATCTAACCCCATATCAGAAAGTATATTATAAAAATTATTTGTAATTTCCATTTGTTCCTCAGAAGTCAACTCATCTGCATTCTTTAAATTACTAAATGTTTTCTCTTCTACTAAATCACTGCCATATTTAACAATCATTTCAATACCTACATTCATTTGATAATCTGTTAAATTAATATCCAGACTTCCAGTAACACTTTTTTCACTTGAACTAATATCAGTAATAACCAAATTTAACTCAATTGCCTCATCAATTGCATTTATATACATTCGTATATCTTTAGTATTATCATTCCCATTAGCAATACTCATTTCTAAGACAACTATATCAGCTAAATTAATATTTCCTTCAAAAGTCTTATTTTTTTTATTATAAATAACTCCAATTAGTACATTTTCATCTTCATATGAAATAGTTACATTTTCATCTTCATCAACAACTACATCAAAAACAACTTCGTTAATTGTTAAATCGTATTCATTGTCTGCTACTTCTTCTAAAACTATAGACATATCATCAGATATAAATTCTATATATTGAATATCCCCACTAGGTATTTTTACAACAATTTCTAAAGTCATCTCTGGTATATAAACAAAATATTGCGAAGAAGATTCATTTTCCTCAAATATTTCATTTATTTTAGCAACTAATTTATCTCTATTAGTCTCATCAATTACATATGTATATCTAGCTCTCAGTCCTTCAATTTTTGT
>CAZEMQ010000018.1:0-11226 GCA_964513435.1 uncultured Muribaculaceae bacterium | reverse complement strand
AAAGAAGATGTTCAATCTTCTTTAGGCAATCTTTATTTTATAACAACGGTTTCTAATGGTTATTTGCAAATAAACTTCATCAGCATATTGAATAGTACCACTAGTTTCTAAAATCATCACATCACTAACCCTCGATGGAGTTACATTGCTAATAGATGTTACATAGCTTTCACCCAAATATTCGTACTCGATAGTAGCAAAATCATTTATAAAGTCTTTCATAGTTTTAATATTTGCATAAGCATCAGTTTCAGTATCTATTGTAAATTCATAATCCAAAACTATTAATACTGTTCCATTTTGAGATGTATTGCTAGCTAATACTAACCCAGTATATTCCCTACAAGAATCACGATAACAGCTTTCATATTTGTATTCATATCTTTTAGTTATATCAACACTATTTAAAGTTAACGATGTATTATTTAAAAAAGTACTTGAAAATGATACATTTTCGCCGATGTTGGCTTCTCTTACAACCTCAACATCCATATATCTGGTTGGTCTTAGTTTAACATTTATAGTTTTAGCTAAAAAACTCTTCGACTTTTCAGATGCTCCAGTATATATTTGCAAACGATAAGAATTACTTACCTGGTCTTCGGTTAAAATATAAGGAATTATATATGTTACTGTTTCTCCAGGAGTAAACCTATCATTCATGAACGGGTCACCGAAATCTTCAAAATAATTACCAATGTCTAAGGATGGAGTTACATAATCTCCTCCAATATATATTTTTAAATTATCATAATCCAAGTAGGCATTACTCAAAGAGTTATTGGTAATCTCTAATTTTAAAACTAAATAATATGCACCATCTACAATGGAATTGCCAGCAGAACTAACATTAGTTAAAATACTATCAGTAACAGTCATCCTAAAATTACTATAAGTGAATGACTCTCCAACATCATATGTATAACGTACTTTTTCATAGCTTTTGAAACCTAAAAATATCGTTATAACTACAACTATTCCAAAAATTATGTTAACCAACAATTTATTTTCCAAATAATAGTAATATATTTCACGAATCGATCGGCGTATTATCCTTTCAGCCTTATAAGTTTGAAAATTAATGTTTAACTCAATTTCTTCAGAATCTTCTTCAGTTATTTCTAATTCTTTTAAATCATTCTTAAAATCAAATTGTTTAACGTTGAAACCTAATGCTCTAATGCCTAAAATTACTATAAATATATATTGACTATAATATATAACTTGGCCAATATCTCGATATGTTCTTGCCGTTGCTGAACCCCATAAAGATTCATTTAAACCATTAATTAAAATCGATGCTACGATTATAACAATAAAAAGAAGTGTATAGTAAGAAATAGCCAACAGATAAAACTTATTCGGCTTTTTCTTGGTACGCAATAAAATAAATATCGCCAACAAAGCTACAACTGTTAATAATATCGCTACATAAATTGTCCAATTAATATATTGAGCAGCCATGTTTTCTGTTGTGGTTATTGAATATCCGTTACTTATAAATGTTCTAAATAACGAAATAATATTCCGTGAGCTTACAGCGATAAATATAGTAAGTAAAGTCAAAACAATATGAATAATTCTAAATCTTTTGATTAAAAATCCATAGGGCTTTTTTAATATCATACTATCGCTCCCTTTTCCCTTCAAGATAATTGTACCACAAAAAAAATATGGTGGCTAGCCATATTTTATCTTTTAGTAACTAATACTTGATCACTTAACAAATATATTGTTGGATTTTGATTTAACAAATCAATTTTTGCTATTTTGAACATATCAGCTACTGTATCTAATGTATCTCCCTCAGCAGTAATGTAATAACTATACCCACTCTTAGGAATTAATATTTGTTGATTTGGATATATGTAATCTTCCATGTTTAGCCCATTTAAGTTAGCAAGCAATGTAGGATTAATATTATATTTTTGAGCTATTTTATATAGAGAATCTCCTGATTCGATAGTGTAATAATTGAAATATTGTTCAGTTTCGTTAGGAACTATTATTTCCATACCTGCTCTTAATTCCTCAGGAAAATAAATATTATTAATATCCATCAATACTGCTGGTACTGTATTGTATTTTTCAGCTATTTTTTGTAAACTATCTCCAGGTTTAATCGTATATTTATCAAACATTTCATCACTCCTAATATAGGATATGATTGTTATGTAATTTTGTTAATCAAATATAAATACCATATTTTGATTGTTAAAATTCCACTCTGAATATTGTAGTATAGCCTCTTCTTTAGACAAAGGATTATATTTATAAAGAATATCATTAGCAATATAATAAACTGTTAATCCATCGACATAGACAAGCTGAGATACAGTACGACTAGTTATAGCAATTTTAGTTTGACCATCAGGAATGCTTAAATAAATTTTAGAATCTTCCACCGTATAATTTACCGATGTGTTTTGACTAAAAGTAGGACGTTCATTTTGAAATGTTTGATTACTTACACTTTCCCATTCATCATCTATTAAAATTGTGTTACTTGTTTTATAAATTTCTTTTTTATCTAAATCGATATAAAATTCTTGATTTTCTTTTAAATCATATATATAAACACGGTTTTTATAATTACCTAAGAAATAACTATTAAAATATACTTCAAATCTTAAATCGATATTCGTAACTTTGGCATTATTAGTATTTATTACATAAATATTATCAAAAATATAATCTTGTTCATAATCAGGAATTATTAAGTAATTATCAAAAGCATAATTTAAAGATAGATTATATATATCTTTAGAAAATAAAGTAATTGTTCCTTGTTTTGACTCGTTTAAGTAAATAAAATCGTGATAGTTCCACAGTAAATATGTCTTATCATCAATTTCGCCGATTTTTATATTTTCATACTCTGATGTTTGATTAAATTCTGCTGTATCATATGCGTTAGCAACATAATATTCCTCATCAGCAGAACAAATACTATATAAATCTATTGTTGATGATTCAAATTCTAGACAAGTTGTATTATTATCTTCAATTAAATTAATGTTTTCAATCAATCGCCGATTGGTGCTATATTTATCCAATGATACTAATTCATATGTTTTATTATCGTAAATAATAGTAAAATAATATGCTTGTTTTTCTACATCATATTTTTCTGTGATTACATATTCATCTAATTCATATTCTAATTCATAATCTGACTTACGAAAATAGATAAATATAAATAGTATAAATAATACAATTAAAGATATTATTAAAACAACTAATTTTTTCATCATTTTTCCATTTCAGGATGTGCATATTTTTTCTTTTCTCGCATCATAAGTTCTGATATATTGGTTTCAACATCATCTAATCCACTTTTTGCCAAAAAAGAAAATGTTACTTCTTCTTTAACAGTATCAATAGTTACTTTTCCCCATAATAATCCTTGATATACTAACAAGTCATTATATAAATCTGGAGTAATTGAACTTAAAAAGTAACCCCAAACTACTCGTTTTTGACCTATAAGAATTCTTTTGTTTGTAAGAACTACAACCGCACTGAAAAAGGGTTCATAAAAGCGAGTGTTTTTTTGTCCGAAAAATACAAATAATACTTTTTCACCAGGATTTAAATGTTTTTCTACAACTTCGCAATGTTTTTTTAATCGCCATGCCAATCCTCCAGGATGTTTCCTTTTGAATTTTAAGGCTGCTTCATATACACTTCCCATAAGTACCACCTAGATATATTTTATAATAAATTTTTTAGTTTAGCAATATTAGATTACGTATGCGGCATAAACCCAACGGTTTTTATCTATTTTTATCCATCCATTTTTTTCTTCCATAACAGCAACTGTTGTGTTTTTTGGTAATGGGGCTTTAACTGTAAGTATTGTTCCAGCAGGTTTATTCCTAACATTTAAAAAGTCAGCAGTGGTATGTTTGGTTTCATAATACTTATTAGGGACATTTTTAGTTACATAATTACCTGCTACATATTCTGAGTCGTTTATTCTAGCCCAATTATTAATAAATTCTTGAACTTTAATGCGACTGTTTTTAGGTAAAGTATTTATGGCATTATAGTTAGTACTCGGTCCTAGACGAATATTTAACGATTCTGCAGTAGTAAAATAATAATTATCATTGATATCAGCAACATATAAATCTAAAAATTTTAATCCTGCACTATTTTTTATTGTTGTAAATGTGTTGTCGATATAAAAAGCATCTTCAGGTTTTACTGAACCACCAGTAGTATTTATTACCCATATGCCATTGGTATTTTTAACCCAACCACTACCTTTAAATTTACCACGACCTACAACAATATGAAAATGTTCTCCAGTAGCATTGCCATCTTTTCCTTCGATTACTATTGCTTCTTTGCGTTTAAAGGTTTGCCCAACGCTAAGTTTTTTTAGTTCACTATCTTCAACATGACCAATCATAATAGTTACATAATCAGTAAATGTAGGACATATAACCGGAGAGGTTGATTCTAACCATAAAACATTCGTCGAGCTTGTCCCAACACCATATATTTTTTTAACTACCATCTCATCACAAGGGCAATAAAAATAGCCATTTGGTCCACTTGCCCCACAATTGTCATCAATTGGATAATCTTTCGGAGTTCCAACTGTATGCCTCGAGTGTGAAAAATCATTTAAATATGTTTGTGTAATATTCATAATTTTAATTGGATAAATTAAATAATTCATAAATCACCATCCAATAATAAGATATTCTCTCCATCAAAAAAGGAAGCGATGTTTGTCCACTTCCTTAACTAACTTTTTCAAATTGCGAATTGTATAGATTAGCATAAAAGCCATTTTGCTTCATCAATTCTTCATGATTTCCTTGTTCGATGATATTTCCTTCATTCATAACAAGTATTAAATCAGCATTTTTGATTGTTGAAAGTCGATGAGCTATAATAAATGAAGTTCTTCCTTCCATTAATTTATCCATGGCTTTTTGAACTAATTCTTCAGTTCTAGTATCGACATTACTCGTTGCTTCATCTAATATTAAGAATGGTGCCTTATCAAGCATACCCCGAGCAATAGTTATAAGTTGCTTTTGACCACTAGATATAGCATCGTTATCCTCAATTAATGTATCATAAGAATTAGGTAAAGATTTGATAAAGTGATCAACTCCAACTACTTTACAAACTTGTTTCATTTCATAATCAGATACGTTTTCTTGATTATAAATAATGTTTTCTCTAATAGTACCACTAAATAACCATGTATCTTGTAAAACCATTGTGAATAATTCGTGGATATTTTCACGTTTTAAATCGTTGATGGAAACACCATCAATTTTGATATCTCCTGAATTTATTTCATAGAACTTCATAAGTAAGTTAACCATTGTGGTTTTACCAGCTCCAGTCGGACCAACAATTGCAATTTTTTGACCAGGTTTTACTTTAGCACTAAAATCTTTAATAATCACCCTTGATTCATCATAACCAAATTTGACATGATTAAATACGATGTCTCCTTTTACTTTTTCTTTATCAAGAGACTTTGTAAGAGAGCGTTCATTAGTCATTTCTTTTTCTTCTAAGAATTCAAATATTCTTTCAGAAGCTGCCGCAGCAGATTGTAAACTACTCATAGCTTGAGCAATTTGAGATAACGGGTTGGTAAATAAACGAACGTAAACTATAAAAGCAACGATAACTCCAAAAGATATTACATCATTCATAGCAAGTAATGCTCCGATGACACAAACTACTACGTAACTGAAGTTACCAATAAACATCATTATAGGTTGCATAAGACCAGATAAAAATTGACTCTTACGAATAGCATTAAATACTTTTTCATTTAAAATATCAAATTTCTCATCAGATTGTTTTTTCCCGTTATATATCTTTACTACATTATGACCAGAGTATATTTCTTCAATATGACCATTTATCTTTCCTAACTCTTCTTGGCGTTCTACAAAGTACTTTTGTGATTTTGCTAAAATAATAGCCATAATTGAAAAGCCAATCAAACTAGATAAAACTGCTGCAATAGCCATAATCCAGTTTGTAACAAACATCATTATAATGCTTCCAACTAATAATGTTATTTGACCAACCAAAGACCCAACGCTTTGATTCATTGTCTGAGCGACAGTATCAACATCATTAGTAACTCGGGATAATATATCACCAGTTGAGTTTTGGTCAAAATACCGAAGTGGCAACTTATTTATTTTTGTTATTATTTGACTACGTAAATCTCTAGCAAAATTGTTAGATACAGTTGCCATAATGAATTGTTGGAAGAAACTAAATATAGCACTTAAAATATAGATAATTGCTAAAAATAAAGCTATGCTTTTAATTGTTGCAAAGTCCATTTGAGGTCGAACTATTTCTTGAATGCTTTCAGGCATTTCATCTATTGCTGCAAATAACTCTGATGATGATGAATCCTCACTAATATCAGACATTATTTCCATAAATTCAATTTTGTCGCTATCGGAAATGGTTGTATCAGTCATTATTTCAGTTACAATATTTTCACTAATATTTGGAACTAATCCGTCGGATATAACATCTGCCATATCACTTAAATAATCTGGAGCAATTATTGACAAGATAGCACTTACTGCTGCAAGAATAAAAGCAATAATCATCAATTTATGAAATTTATTTAAACATTGAATTAATTTTTTCATGGTTCCACGAAAGTCTTTAGCTTTCTCATAATTTTGACCATCTTTTCCTCCCATTGGTCTAGGCATTTGTAAGTTCCTCCTCACTAAGTTGCGATAAGGCTATTTCTTTGTATACATCGCATGTTTTTAATAGTTCCTTATGTGTTCCCATACCAACGCATGATCCTTGATCGAGAACTATAATTTTATCAGCATTCATAATTGTACCAATTCGTTGAGCTACAATAAATGTTGTTGCATCTTTAGTATGTTTTTTTAATTCTTTTCTCAATGTATAATCAGTTTTATAATCCAGTGCTGAAAAAGAATCATCAAAAATATATATTTCCGGATTACGAGCAATGGCTCTTGCAATTGATATTCTTTGTTTTTGGCCACCAGAAATATTAGTTCCCCTTTGAGCAAGATGCGCTTCATATGTACCTGACATTTTTTCAACAAAATCTTTTCCTTGTGCTATTTCAATAGCTTTTTTGATTTCTTCTTTTGTAGGCTTTTTCTTCCCGTTTTCGCCATAAGCAACGTTTTCAGAAACAGTACCACTAAAAATAACTGCTTTCTGAGGAATATAACCGATTTTATTGTGAAGATATTCTAGTTTATAATCCTTTACATTGACTCCATCGATAATAATTTCGCCATCAGTGGCATCATAAAATCTTGGAATAAGATTTATCAATGTCGATTTACCAGAACCAGTTGACCCGATAAAAGCAATGGTTTCTCCCTTACTAGCTTTAAAACTAATATCTTTTAGAATATACTCATCAGCATCAGGGTACTTGAATGATACATCTTTAAATTCTACAGTTCCTATCAGTTTAGGGTCGGTTTTAGTAACAGTGCCATCAACAATCGAAAATTCTTCATCTAGTACTTCATTAATGCGGTCTGCAGAAATTGCTGCTCTTGGATACATAATGAAAATCATTGCTAACATTAAAAATGCCATAATAACTTGCATTCCATATGATGAAAATACAACCATATCACCAAATATCGCAACCTTTTCACTCATTAGTGAAGCATTGATTACATAAGCACCGATGAAATAAATTGCCAACGTTGAAAAATACATTATCAAATACATTACTGGTTGCATTATACCAAACATTCTTTGATTAAATAACTGCGTGTTAGTAAGTTTGTTATTTACTTCAGCAAACTTTTCTTCTTGGTAATCTTCAGCATTAAATGCTCTTACAACACGAATACCAGTTAGGTTTTCTCTAGTAACACCATTTATCTTATCTAATAATTTTTGAACTATTTTAAATCGTGGTAAAACTATTATCATTAAGAATATCAGAGTAACTAAAAGTATTACCACGCCACCACCAACTACAGCACTCCATTGCCAACTCTTATTTAGTATTTTGGATACAGCCCAAATTGCTGTTATCGGAGATTTTATAAGTAATTGCAATCCCATAGCAACAAGCATTTCTATTTGAGTAACATCGTTAGTAGTTCTAGTTATCAAGCTACTTGTTGAAAACTTTTTAACTTCTCCTTGACTGAAATTTTCTACTTTTTCAAAAATATCCTTTCTTAATGTCTTAGAAAGTGATGCAGCAATGTATGAAGCAATATAACCAACAATTACTGCAGCAAAAAGGCTACCAAATGCACATAAAAGCATTTTTCCACCTTCTACAAGAATATCTGACATCAAATTTCCTTCAGTTTGAACTAATTGCGTTATTTGAGACATGTAATCTGGCAATTTTAAATCTAACCATACTTGAAATACAATTAGAGCTGTTGAAAGAAGTATTAACATCCATTCTTTTTTACTTAACTTTTTTAATAATTTAAACATATTCATTCCCTTTCTTATAAATTTTTAATCATCTTATCGATAACTGCATAGAAGTTTTCTTTTTCTTTTACTGATATACCATTCCATAATTTTTGTAAAACTCTTTCTTCGGCTTGTTTTAATTCTGCTATTATATTTTTAGCAGATGCATTAACTATTATATGTTGATAACGACGATCTTTTGCATCATTTTCAAAGGTTATGTAGCCTCTTTCTAAAAGCTTTTTTACAGCTTTAGAAACAAAAGCTTTAGAAAAGCCCCGAAATTCAACTATATCACAACCTCGATTGGTTTTATAATTGTGAGATAAAAAAAGTAACACTTGAGCTTCTTGTTTACTTATTTTATTATTAGTAGCAACTTTTTCTAACTCAAAATCAAAAGCAATTTTATTTTTTTTCAAAAACAACATTATTTTATCGGTATCATCTTTCATTAAAATCACCCTTTTCTAGTCTATAATAGTTTCCACGTAAACTATTATAGATAAATAGCTGTTCATTGTCAATAAAAAATGCGAACTTCACTAATAGTTCACATTTGATTGTTTATTTGTTGATACATTATATCAACTTTACTTCTAAATAATAGAAATATGTAAAAGTTTATTAGCATATTTTATTTCTTTGGTTTTGCATAAAACTTAATATATCCCTTTCTGATAAATCAAATTCAATTAATATATTTTTATTTTTATAATAAGCGACTACTTCATCTAAAAACAATGCTAAGTTATTAATTCTTTTTCGGGCAATTAATGGGGAATCATCTATTCTTAAAATTGTTTTTGTCCCACAAACATCACAAAATCGTTCACTATTGGAAAAACTTTTAAAACAATGCGAACAAACTCTTCTGTTTTTCGTTTTTTCTATAGCTTTTTCTTTGGAAACATTTAAATATAAAACTTTTGATATGGAAATATGATTTTTTTTAAATGAACTTTCTGCTAAAGTTATTTGATTCGAATTATATGGAAAGCCTTCGATTAAAAATATTTCTTTAGCTGATTGTAATATATAATTAACTATTAATTGCACATATAAATCATCTGGTATATCTATGCCTTTATTTATATATTCTTTTTTCAATAAATCGGATTGCTCTTTGGAAAGACTTTTTAGTAAAGTTGATGATGAAACTATTTCATTGTTATCATTTTTCAATAAAAGAGACAAAGTGCTCTTTCCACATCCAGGCAAACCAATTATAAAAATTGCGGTTTTATTCATTCTGTATTCCACCACTTTTTTTTATCATCATTTCGGGCTTACCTATATTCAATTCTTCAGATACTTTTATATTAAGCCCTTTTATAAATTTATTTATTTCATCTTTTATGCGAATTATATCGACATCCTCATCAGTACAAAATTCTACTTCCATAAAATTCCCTAAGTCTTCAACTTCTTCTAAAGATATTTCATAAATATCAGATTTATAAATTGTTTTTTTATTATCAATAACAATCAACTTTTTTAACCCTAAAAGTTCAACAATCTTTTGAATTTGATTCAAATCATTCACTTCAGTTTCATATTCATCTGAATAAAGCCATTTTGCATTATTATCGAAATGATCAATTTTATACGTAATAAAATATTGCTTACCCTTTGTTCTTAATCGCAAACATTCATTTATTTGATTATTAAAATCTGGTTTTAAATTATTCCTTAATGGATCATAATAGTAAACATCAACAGTATGTTTTTCTCCGATAAATTCATATTTATCAAGTATTTTTTTACAATCATCAATATTAGTATATAATTCTACCAACACTTCTATTTCTTTCATTTTATTTCACCCATTTTTTCTAAAATTTTTTTCAAAGATTCTTTCGTATCCCAAGTTATTCCCATTGACATCCACCAACTTTTTTTCCAGTTAATAAAATATGTGTAGCTGCATCTCTACCAAATAAATGTCCCATAACGTTTACAGATTCTTCTAAAGATTCAAAAAGTAACTGTATTTGCATATTTTTCTTATACCATGTTAAACCGACGCAATAAAATATCTTCTTTTTTAAATTATATATTTAAAAAAGATATTTGTAAAGGCTATCATTTAGCTTGAAAATATATAAATTTCACTAATAGTTCACATTTGATTGTTTATTTGTTGATAATTCTTTACTTATCCACAAAATATGGCATTTACAATATAATCTATTTCATCTTGATTGAGTTCTTTGTTCTTAGGTATTTATAAAGCCAAAATCTACAACTACCACTAGGACAAAATAACTTTTTGTAATTCTTCTATATCTTCTGCCATTACATTAAAGCCAGATTAGTAGTTATTAACTAAAATTGCTACATATTTTATAAATATAAAAAAATAGTTTTCAAAAACTATTTTTTCAAAATAGATTACATTCTCTTTAGAGATTGCTTGATACTACATTAGTATTTGAAATCTTTTATCTTATCTTTCAAAACTAGTCTTAATTTGATTGAGGTATTCTTAATCTACTAGGATCTTTACCTTTGCTCTTATCATCACTTTGAAGTAAAACTTTAAATTTATCATATTCTTCGTGAATACCCCTATAATTACTCTCGTTAAGCATTTCTAACAATTGGTCAAACAATACCTTATCTTCTTCCATTATTGTAGTAAGTTCATCCGCTTCTTTTGGTTTAGTTTCTTTAGCTTCATTTCATTTCTACCTTCTATAATTACTAAATTATAATTTCTAAACTATCCTCTGGAATAATTACATTTTCAATTTTTAATTT
>CAZEMQ010000017.1:7229-11248 GCA_964513435.1 uncultured Muribaculaceae bacterium | reverse complement strand
GCTTTGCAAAATAAAAAGAGCATTAAGCTCTTCCTGAATATTTACCATCTTTAGTTGAAATAATTATTTTTTCACCTTGATTGATAAACAATGGTACTTTAACAGAATAACCAGTTTCAATTTTAGCATCTTTAGTTGCATTAGTAGCTGTATTTCCTTTTACAGCTGGTTCAGTTTCAACAACTTCAAATTCAATCTTTTCTGGTAAAGTAATACCAATTATTTCTCCCTCATAAAAATCGATGTCTATTTCTAAACTTTCTTTAATAAAATTTTTAGTATCTCCTAAAATAGATTCTGGTATTTCAATTTGTTCATAAGTTGTATTGTTCATAAAAACATATGAATCCCCCATCTTATATAAGAATTGAACTTTAACCTTATCGATATGAGCTTTAGTTACTTTAATATTAGTATTAAAAGTATCTTCAGTTACAGAACCTGTTTTAATATTTCTTCTTTTAATACGTATAAAAGCTGGTCCTTTACCTGGTTTTACATGTTGGAACTCTACTATACTATAAAGATTTCCATCCATAATAACAGTCATACCATTTTTAATCTCATTAATATTAATATCCATAATTTCTCACCCCCACTTATTACTTCTTTTCTTTAGCTGTTACAGTCTTTCTACATTTTGGACAATATCTTCTTATTTCTAAACGGTCCGAATTATTATTTTTGTTTTTGCTAACAGGGCGTAATTGATAATCACATACGGAACATTTCATAGTAACTTCACTACGGTTATCTTGTTTTGCCATAAAATTCCCTCCTCACTAATAATATCTATACCATTATAACCAAAAACATGGTAATTTTCAAGATTTTTTAGTAGGTTTGGGCAAGATAATTAGTTATATCTTTGGTTATTTTACTTGCTCCATAATACATTACATCACTACTACCGTTATTGTGCGATATATTCGGAGTAATTACCACAACACTATATTTAGGATTATCACTAGGAAAATATCCTGCGAATGTGGAAGTTATAGTTTCAACATCTACAACTCCATCTAAATCACTATCATAAAAAGATTGACTAGTACCGGTTTTACCTGCTGCATTTATACTATTATCGACATAAATACGCCCTGTTCCCTCACTTAACACCAACTTTAACCCTTCTTTAATTCTATCTAAATATTCTTGATCTAAATCAACTTCATTTAAAACTTCAACTTCACTTTTAAGAATTACATCTTCACCATTTCTTATTTCTTTCATAAGTCTTAATGCTAGTCTTTTACCAGTAGCTAAGCTATTAATATATTGTAAAACTTCAACTGGAGTATAAGTATCATACTGCCCAATAGCTAAATTTAATAACAAATCATCTGCCACAATATTGCCAATTATTCCTATTTGTTCTCCAGGTAAATCGATTTCAGTTTTAACACCTAGACCAAAACTTGCAAGCATACTGCGATAAATTTCAAAATGTTCTTCTGTAGCATTCAATTTGATGTTTGTACTATAAGTATTACCTGTAAGAGCAATTGCAATCAAAAACTGATAATAATTCGAAGAATATGCTAAAGCACTAACATCATTTATTCTCCCTAAACTTTTAAAGCTACATTTCTGAGGAACTAAATACAATTTGACACAAGAATCAGTTATATACTCACCCACTTCAATTAAATCATATTTGTAACCTACTGCTATTGTTGCTCCCTTAACTGCTGAACCAATAGTAAATGATTTATTTATCGTATTCAAAGAAATATCACTCCAAGAACCATCACTATTTCTCCGAATGCCTGCAATAGCCAAAATGCTTCCAGTATTAGTATCACTAACTAAAGCATAGGAATCTTTATAATAATCAGTATTAGGATAACTATCCCCCAAAATTATTTTATCCTTTATTATTTCCTCTACTTTTAATTGCAATTCGATATCAATAGATAATACTAAATCATTTCCTCTTTCTTCATTACTTACTAAAGTTAAAGTATTATCACCATTAACCAAATACTTAGCTTTTGTCCCTTTTAAATATTCTTCATATTGATACTCCAAATAACTAAGACCTACTGTATCTGTTAATTCATAACCATTATTCAAATATTCACTCACACTCTCTTCTGGAATAAGTCCAATACTACCAAAAATATTTTTTAAAGTATCTCCATATAAATAAATTCTCTCCCAAGTCATTTCACCAGTTATCCCAGCAATATTACTTTCAATAACCTTGGCATATTCATCTTCAGAAACATCCCTTAGAATTTCTTTTTTACTATAAACATATCCCGTATTCATAAGAGCATATATAAAGGCTGCTTTCCTCTCAATTTCATCAAAATCATCTAACATTTCCATTGTAATTCGTTGATATTTTAAATCCTCTAACTCTTCGTTAGTTATTTTTCTTTCCTCAAGTAATTCATACTCTTCTTGCGTTATTAAGGATTTTCCATTATCATTTAAAACTAACCAAAAGTCTTTTAACTCATCTTCACTTGCTTCATCAACACTTAAGATATTGGCTAATTTTAAAGCTATTTCTATTTCTTCTTCTGTCGATATACCTTTAATTTTATTGTAATAAATAGTTTTAATTCCAATATTATCCACTAAAACTTTGCCATTTGTATCAAGAATTCGCCCTCTTGGTGCACTACTTCCACTAACATAAACTTCCGTTTTAGCCACTAATTTTTCATGATAAACTTCATAAAAAGAATGAATATAGAGAATTCTAATTCCTAAAATAGTAAATAAAAAAGCAATTATAAAGTAATATATTTTTTTATTTCTTTTCATATTATTAGTATTTCTTTTTAAAAAGATTTCATACAATATAATAGGTGACTAATATGGATATTTTATTAAAAAAATACATGAATAAATTAACTAAAGATGATGTAGCTACATTTGCTTATAGTAAAAATATATTCTTAAACGATCAAGAACTAGAGTTTACTTACAACTTCATCAAAAAAAATTGGCAAGACATTATTAAAAATCCTGCCATTTTAAACCTTGAACGTTATAAAAGCCATTATAGCTCTGAAAACTTTTCAAAAATTCAAAAATTATTTCAAGAAAGCATTCAAAAATACAGTTCTTACTTACGATAAAGCTCTTGTAAATCTTGTTCTAAATTGGAATTAAATTTTTTAGTTTTAATCATATCAATCTCTAATTTATACGGAGGATATTCTCCAACCCAAGGTGTTTCTAATATTTTTGGAACATCTTTTAATTTAGAATTATATATTACACTGATTAATGCATCAAACCCAATTGTTCCATAACCGATATTAGCATGTCTATCTTTATGGGAACCGATTGGATTCTTACTATCATTTACATGAACACACTTTACCTTTTCTAATCCAATTTCTCTATCAAATTCATCTAAATATTCATCGAATTTAGCAATATCTACTCCCGAATCATTCAAATGGCATGTATCTAAGCAAAAACCAACCTTTTCTTTTAATGTGATATTTTTATATATTTCTTTTAATTCATATATGTTTATACCACATTCACTACCTTTACCAGCCATTGTTTCTAATAAAATTATTGGCTTTGTTTCTAATGTAATAACATTATTTAAAGCTTCTGCAATATTGTGTAATGCTTCCATACGATCTAATTTTAAAGAATTCCCTGGATGTACTACAATATAATTTACCCCCATCATTGTAATTCTATTTATTTCATTTTTCAAAAAACTTATCGAAAAATTCCAAGAATCTTCCTTTTCTCTATTAGCTAAATTGATAATATATGGGGCATGACAAATTACATTGGCAATATCGATACCATTTTTTTGCATATACAAGGTAGCTTCCTTAGTCAAATTGGCATCGATTTCTTTTCTTATCGTATTTTGAGGAGCTCCAGTATAAAACATAAAAGTATTTGCTCCATAACTAACAGCTGTTTGAGCTGATTCTAAAAGTTGGTTTGAACCAAAATTAACATGTGATCCTATAATCATTTAACTTCACCAATTTAATTATACATAAAATTTGCTAATTAGGCAAAAAAAA
>CAZEMQ010000017.1:1434-7129 GCA_964513435.1 uncultured Muribaculaceae bacterium | reverse complement strand
TCCTGCTGCAAGAACCATCAATGTAGTTCCTTTTCTAAGCCATATTTGGAAATAATAAATATTAGTACCATCACTTGCTTTCGTAACTTTGACTACTCCTTGATATTCCGATTTACTCAAATCAGAATAACCATCGTTTATTAATGTTTCTATCGTTACACAATTAAAACCACCAGCAGTTGATGGGAAACCACTACTTCCAGTTAGACTTTCATTCATAAAATATGCATTAGCAGCATCGATTGCTCCATTTGCTTCAATTGCAAACGAACTTTTTCTAGCTCTTTCCATTTGTGGTAAAACTGCATTAACTGCAATCAAGATAACTATTGCAAGCACTACGATAACCGCCAATAATTCGACCAAAGTAAACCCTCTTAAATCAATATTGCTTTTATTTTTCATTTTGTACTCCTCCCTATGCTAAATATACACTAAATATTAATATTAGTCAACCCGTTCATTAAAAAAATTTACACTATACTCTTTTATTTCAAAACATTTAATACTGAATTTATAATATCAATATTTTCAACAACACTATTTATTTTGTCTGTAACTCTCTCCTTATATACCACTTTCATATTTTCACTAAACTTTTTAAAGTCCATTACTCCCCGATTTAATTCCTTTATATAATAGGAATTCTCTTTTAAATGGATATACTCTTTTTGATTATTTCGAAATAAATTTTGATAACTTACTTGCATTAATCCTCAAAAAATTTATTTAATGGTCTGGGAGCAACTGGACCTTTACTTAAATTACTAGTTACATCTTGCGGACTTTTTTTAGTCAAATCTTGGACAAAATCAATAGCTTTTTGTGCAGTATTTATATGATTTTTTATCGAATCAACATCAACATTTTTAACCATGTCAGTTATTTTATTAATACTATCTGTAACGTTGCTTCGATCATCCTTATTTAAAATATACTTATTCCATATATTTTCATCTTCACCATATAAATCATATAATTCATAAAATTTCTGCCAAGTCATTTCGCCATTTTGAACATAGCGAATAAGCTCTGGCTTATTTTTAACAAAAGATTTGAACGATTCATTACTCATATAAAAACCTCCCTTATATTTTATGAATTAAAGGAGGTTTTTATCCTAAATTTTAAAATCTTCAACAAACGATTCAAAAGAAAGTTGTTTTATTTCCTTACTCTTCTCTTCATCTATAGATTCATTTTTTTCTTCATTTGTTTTACGCCGATTTAACATATTAACTTCCTGAGCTTTTAAACTCCATAAATTGACAACATTTTTTATTAAAGAACTTCCTGTACTCGCCAAGTCCATAATTGGAATTTCACTATTCTTTATCTCTTTAATATCAGTATCAACTTTATAAAGGTTTATATCTTTACTGTTAGTTAAATAGGCAAATTCAACTTTATAATCTTTAGTTTTTGCTTTCTTAAACAACATATTACCCTTTTTTGCCCGCGAAATTTCTACTAAATCATCAATTTTTATTCTCTTAGCGGTTTTTAAATTAGTAAATATATTTAAATACTCATCTTCTTCTTTAATAGTTGAAGCCATAATAACATAATCATCTTTTAAATTAATTCCTTTTACTCCACTAGCTTTAACACCTACTGTTGGAATTTCTGATGTTTTAAATCGTAGATATAATCCATTATGAGTAACAAACAATGTATCTTCCTTCCATATACTAACATTGATAAGCTCATCATCTTCTTTTAGCTTAATCGCCATCAATGTTTTAGAGTACCTTGTAACCTCAAAATCTTTTAGCAATACTTGTTTAGTCAAACCTTTTTTAGTAAATAAAACTACTGTCTTATTATAATCTTTTAAAATCATACTAGCTACAATCTTCTCTTCTTCTTTTATAACGACTGTATTACTAATATGTTTACCTAAATCTTTCCACTTACACTCTGGCAATTTGTGAACTGGAATATATAGATAATTTCCCAAGTTGGTAAATAACAATAATGTATCTTGCGTACTGACAAAATATTTGCTTCGTACAAAATCTCCAGGTTTTAAAGTAGTTTCTTCATTAGCAGAATTATGACTTTTCAAACTTACCTTTTTAACATAACCATCATTAGTAACTACCACTACTACTTTTTCATTAGGAATCATCTCTTTTAAATCGACTTTCAACTCTGTTACTTCATCCCTAATTTCTGTCTTTCTTGGCACAGCATAATTCTTTTTAACTTCTCGCAACTCACTTTTCATAACATTTTTTAATTTATTTTCATCACGCAATATTTCTTCACATTCATTAATTAGCTTTTGATACTTTTCACATTCTTCTTCTAAGCTAACAATATCTGTATTAGTAAGACGATATAATTGTAAAGTAACTATTGCTTCAGCTTGTTCTTCCGTAAAATCAAATTGTTTAACTAAATTATTTTTAGCATCTCCCTTATTTTTACTAGCCCTAATAGTTTTTATTACTTCATCTAAAATTGATATTGCCTTAATTAAGCCTGTAATAATATGATAATTCTTTTGATAATACGCCAAATCAAATTCAGTTCTTTTAGTAACTACTTCTCTTTGATGGGCAATATAAGCATCAATTATTTCTAGTATTCCCAAAGTTCTTGGAGTTCTATTAACAATTGCAACCATATTATAATTATATGAAACTTGCAAATCAGTATTTTTAAGAAGATATTTTATTATCAAATCTTTATTAGCACCAGATTTTAAATCGATAACTATTCGCAATCCTTCTCTATCAGTTTCATCTCTAACTTCTGCAATTCCATCGATTTTTTTATCAATTCTAATACCTTCCATTTTACTAACTAAATTTTGTTTATTTACTTCAAATGGTACTTCTGTAATAATTATTTGTTCTTTTCCTTTTTCTTTTTTAAATTCATATTTACTTTGAACAATAACTCTACCTCTACCTGTTTTAAAAGCATCAATTATTCCTTGCTTACCTTCAGCAATACCACCGGTTGGAAAATCTGGTCCTTTAACAATATCTAAGATAGTTTCTAAATAACAATTTGGGGAATCTATTCTTTTTATCGTTGCATCAATTATTTCTCCAAGATTATGGGGAGGAATATTTGTAGCATAACCCGCAGAAATTCCATTAGTACCATTTACTAATAAATTAGGGAACTTTGCTGGTAAAACCGTTGGTTCCAAAAGTCTATCATCAAAATTAGGAGACCAAGCAACTGTATTTTTATCTAAATCTCGCAAAAGTTCACCACTAATTTTAGCAAGTCTTCCCTCAGTATAACGATAAGCAGCTGGTGGGTCACCATCCATCGAACCATTATTACCATGAATATCGATTAAAGGATGATTTTGTTTCCACCACTGAGACATTCGGACCATAGCATCATAAACCGATGAATCACCATGAGGATGATATTTACCCAAAACATCTCCGACAGTTGTAGCACATTTTAAATATCCCTTATCCCAAGTATTACTATTTTTTAACATAGCATAAAGAATACGTCGTTGCACTGGTTTTAAACCATCTCGAACATCAGGTATAGCTCTATCTTGAATTATTTCCTTAGCATATTTAGCAAAACGATCTCCCATTATTTCTTCTAAAGAATAATCTTCTATTCGTTTAATTACATTTTCCATTTCACACCTCTACACTGCTCTATAATTATCTTCCATAGTAAAGACAACATTCTCATTTATCCATTCCTTACGTGGTTCAACTTTATCTCCCATCAAAACATTGACCCGTTTTTCTGCTAATGCTGCATCACTTATATTGACTCTAATTAAACTTCTAGTATCGGGATTCATCGTAGTATCCCAAAGTTGGTCAGGATTCATTTCACCTAAACCTTTATAACGTTGAATAGAATATTTACCACTATTTTCTCTTTTTATCTCATCTAATTCTTCATCACTATAAGCATAAAAACGTTTCTTACCGTAATCTAGTTTATAAAGTGGTGGCATAGCAATATAAAGTTTACCAGCTTCAATTAAAGGACGCATATAGCGATAAAAAAATGTCAAAAGAAGTATTTGAATATGAGCTCCATCAACATCAGCATCAGTCATGATAATTACTTTATCATAATTAGAATCATTAACATCAAAATCAGCTCCAACACCTGCACCAATAGTATATATTAAAGTATTTATTTCTTCATTTTTCATAAGTTCTTCAACATTTGTCTTTTCACTATTTATTACTTTACCTCGAAGTGGCAATATTGCTTGAAATTTACGATCTCTTCCCCCTTTAGCAGAACCACCCGCTGAATCCCCTTCAACTAAAAATAGTTCATTTATTTTAGGATTTTTACTCCCCGCTGGAGCTAATTTACTTGACAAATTACGTTCTTGTTTATTTTTCGATTTACCATTTCTAGCTTCTTCTCTAGCTTTTCTAGCAGCCTCCCTAGCAGCTTTACTTTTAATAGCTTTATCTAATATTGATAAAGCTACTTCTTTATTTTCTTCTAAATAAAATTTCAAAGCTTCATAAGTTATACTTTCCGTAACGCTTCTAGCTTCTGGAGTTCCAAGTTTACCCTTCGTTTGCCCTTCAAATTGCAACATTTCTTCTGGTATTTTCAAACTAATAACTGCTGATAAACCCTCTCTGACATCAGCTCCATCTAACGAACCCTCTTTAGATTTAAATATATTATTATTCTTAGCATAATCATTAAAAGCTTTAGTTATACCAGTCTTAAATCCTATTTCATGAGTTCCCCCATCAATTGTTTTAACATTATTGACAAATGATAATATATTTTCATTATATGTATCGGTATATTGCATAGCAATATCAACTTCAATCTTACTTTTAGTATTAGTAAAGTTGATTACTTTGTGTAAAGTATTTTTACCTTCATTCATATACTCAACAAAACTAATAAGTCCATTTTCATAATAAAACTTAGCTTGTTTTTGATCTTCTTCATCGATTACTTCAATAGTAAGCCCACTTAGTAAAAAAGCACTTTCTTGCATTCTTTCAACAATTGTCGTATATGAAAAATTACAATTCTTAAATATTTCATAATCCGGCAGGAATTTAACAATCGTTCCAGTTTTAGTACTCTTGCCCATTGTTTTAAGTGGAGTCTTTACCTTACCACCGTTTTCAAATTCAATCATTGAAATCAAGCCATCACGATATATAACTACTTGCATCTCCTTACTAAGAGCATTAACAACGCTAGCTCCAACACCATGAAGCCCTCCGCTTACTTTATATCCTGCTTCACTAAACTTACCACCAGCATGCAAAATAGTATAAATTACTTCTGGAGTACTTTTGCCAGACTCATGGATTCCAATCGGAACACCTCGTCCATTATCTGCAACAGTTATACTTCTATCTTTATTAATAATAACTTTGATATAATTACCAAACCCATTTATCACTTCATCAATTGAATTATCAACAATTTCCCATACTAAATGATGAAGCCCCCGCTTGTCAGTAGATCCAATATACATACCAGGTCTTTTTCTAACAGCTTCCAAACCTTCAAGTATTTTTATAGATGTCTCATCATACTTTGTCATATCTTTTATTCACCTAGTTCATTATATCAAGAAAAATGCGATAAAATCAACATTTATTCATTTTTTGTCTTAAAAATAACTCATCATAGCATATAAAAAGGTCCCCAAAACGGCAACCTATTTAATGTTATAAGATTCTCCTGTAATATCATC
>CAZEMQ010000017.1:0-1334 GCA_964513435.1 uncultured Muribaculaceae bacterium | reverse complement strand
TCAAGCATTCTTTCCGAACGTAGTTTAACTTCTTCCACTTCTCTTTTTCTAGGAACTTCGGGAATGTCCGACAACTTAAAGGTATCTATCTTCTCTTCTTTTCTTACCTCTGGTATTTCAATATTTTCAATTTCTTTTTTAATATTGGCTAATTCACCTAAATCTTTTTCTAATTCATTATCATCAAACTTTATTTCATCTAACTCTTTCATATTAATCGGAGCAACATTATCTTCTTCAGAAATTAGCGGAACAGGTTTGTCCTCTTTCTTAGCTGATTGAGCTAAGTTATAAGTTTCTACTTGCTTTGGTTCAAAAGTAGTAACACTTATACTTTCATCTTTTGCTTGTTCTTTTAAGTCATTTCCTTTAATACTTAAAGATACACTAGGTGTCTCAGCATATAAAGGTTTTTCTTCCTTTTCAACAATTTCAAGAGTTTTTTCTTTTGCTTCACTAGCTTTATTAACTTCCTCTTGCTTAACTTCCAATTTAACTTCTTCAGGTTTCTTTTCTTCTTTAAATGTATCAATAGCAATCTTTTGTAATTTTTTTGTTTCTTCTAATTTTTGATCTTTCTTCCCAAAAATCAAAACTAAAACAAAAAGGACAATTAAAATTACTAAAATAATGGTCAGATATATAACAAAATTATCATTTTGATACAATTCATAAATGAAATCCATCATTTTCCACACCTCTTTATTCTATACTCTAATATTACCAAAATATGCAAGAAAAGTAAATATCTTTTGAAAAATTTTACATTAAAAAAAGCAATCTTAAAAGATTACTTAAAACGATTCATTTGTTGCATCACTTGGCGTACTTGTTTTTGACTCGGTTTTCTTCCCATACTACTCATCATAGCTTCAATCATTTTTTCATTAATTGGAGGATTTTTTTCCAATTGTTTTTTCATCATAAAACGAGCAATTAGGAAACCAGCAACTAAGCCAATTATTAAGCCAATTATTAAATATAATATAAGTTGTCCCATAACAGCCCTCCTTATACAATCATTTTACTATAAAAAAGCTAAATTAACAACTTATAATCGAACTAATTCTTCTAACCAAAAATAGTCTTTATTTTCAAAATCACAAGCAAACAACTCATTTAATGGCAAAAACTTGCGAATATTTTTATTTATGATATTCGTTTTCATTAAAATATGACTATTTTTTACTTGAATATTAGTTTCTTCTTTACGATACTTATTAATGATTTTATGATTATCTCCGATTTTCATATAAAAATCATTATCTTTGTTCTTATCATAAATCAGCCTATTATACCTTAACTTATCGATTGGGACAATTATTTGGTCTAAT
>CAZEMQ010000016.1:1438-12073 GCA_964513435.1 uncultured Muribaculaceae bacterium | reverse complement strand
GTTATTCATATTGGGAATATACCATAACAATAAATTATTATAAAATAAAGTAAGGGGAGAAAGTATTTTGAATAAAAAGAAAAAAATAATATTAATAAGTTGTATTGTGGTAGTTGTTCTTATCTTAGTTGCAGTTGCAGTTGCAGTCGTTTTCTTTGTTTTAAAAAATGATGAATCTGATACCAATAGCTTAGATAATCGTATTGCAGAGTTAATTGATGGTGCTTATAAGTATTATTATTATATGTATGGTGATGTTAACACTGGCGATGGCTATATTGTTGAAGATGGTGAAACATATTATGTTGTTGAAGATGATGGTGTTTTATCGCCAGCTGCTATGGCTAATTTGATTGAAGATATATTTTTAACTAGCTATCAAGAAAATAGATTTAATGCAGAGGGAAGTAATGAATATATAAATACTGGTGGAGTTATATATGTAAAAAAAGGAGAGAATGTTTGTAGTCAAATTGTGGAATTTGATTTCTCTAATTTAAATTATGTATATGATGAAAATGAAATATTACTTAATTATGATTATACAGGTACTTACATATATAATGAAGATGGAGTCTGGCGTTTAGGAGTAAATATTTATTACTGTGCTGGTTAAAATTAAAAAATAACTTAATAAATTGCGGTATTTCATTGTGATGCGATGGATGCATATGTTTATAAAGATGGTAGATGATGTTTAGATTTAGATAGCATCGGTTAAGGTTTTATAAAAAAATGTTTAAAAAGGCATTGACTTGATGCCTTTTTTTATTGTATACTAACTGTATACCGAGAAAAGGGGATTGGCCTTTGGAACACTATTTTACGAATAATATAAATTTAAAAAGCGAGATAAGAGAGTTACCATACACATATGAAAATAATCAATTTTCTTTTTTTAGCGATAATGGAGTATTTTCTAAAAATAAAATTGATTATGCATCATCGCTTTTAGTTAAGAATTTTTTGGTTACTAATAAAATAAGAGATTTTAAAGATAAAAGTATTTTAGATGTCGGTTGTGGATACGGTTTTATTGGAATAGTATTGAGCAAGATAACTGGTGCTAAAATAGATTTAATAGATATTAATAAAAGGGCTCTTCATTTAACAGAGCGTAATATAAAGAAAAATAAAGTAAACAATTGTACTGTTTTTTTTAGCGATTGTTATGATGAAGTAAAAAATAAATATGATTATATAGTAACTAATCCACCGATTAGAGCAGGTAAAAACATTGTCAATAAAATTTTGATTGAAGCAAAAAGTTATCTAAAAGATGAAGGAGAATTATGGTTCATAATTCATAAAGATCATGGAGCTAAATCGATGAAGAAATCTTTAGAAGAGTACTATAATATAGAAATAATAGAAAAAAATAAAGGTTTTTATTGTTTTAAAGCAAAAATTTGTTGACAAATTATTAATTAGGATATAGAATTTTAAATTGGTGGCGTATTTATTTTTTTAAATAGAAATAGTCTTAGAAAAATTGTGTATGGGGTGATATCGTGGCTTATAAAGTAAAAAAATTTGGTGACTATCGTGAAAGAAGAAGTTTTTCAAGAACGAAAAACATTTTGGAGTTGAATGATTTACTCGAAATTCAAAAGAAGAGCTATCAACAATTTTTAGATGTTGGTATCAGAGAAATATTTGATGATTTATTTCCAGTAGAAAGCTTTACTGGTAATATTTCATTGGAATTCGGAGATTATTATTTTGATGAACCAAGATATTCTGTTAAAGAAGCTAAAGAAAGAATGGTTAACTATGCTGCACCATTAAAGGTTGAAGCTCGTCTTTTTGTGCATGAAACTGGGGAAGTAAAAGAACAAACTATTTTCCTTGGAGATATGCCTCTTATGACGGAAGCAGGAACATTTATAATCAATGGGGCAGAAAGAGTAATCGTATCACAACTTGTAAGAAGTCCAAGTGTTTATTTTAAAAAAGAAATTGATAAAAATGGTAGAAATATTATTACAGGAGAATTAATACCTAATAAAGGTACTTGGTTAGAATATGAAACTGATGCTAGAGATGTATTATATGTTCGTATTGATAGAACTAGAAAAGTAACTGTAACAACATTACTTAGAGCTTTAGGGTTATCAAGTGATGAGGATATTATCAGTGTTTTTGGGGAAAATCCATATATTGAAAATACATTAGAAAAGGATAATTCTAATAATACTGATGAAGCATTAATTGAAATATACGAAAAATTAAGACCAGGTGAACCTGCAACCTTGGATTCATCAAAAAATCAACTTATTACTAGATTTTTTGATAGATTCCGTTATGATTTAGCTAAAGTAGGAAGATATAAATTTAATAAGAAATTAAATGTTTTAGACAGATTATTAGGACTTACTTTAGCTGAACCAATAATCGATGGTAAAAAGACAGTTGTTGCTAGTGGGACTGTTATCACCAAAGAAGTTTTGGAAGAAATTAAGCCTTTATTTGAAAAGGGATTAAATGTTAAAGAAATACAAATTAATGATGAATTAGATGATTATAAAAATGTTCAAACAGTTAAAGTTGTTGACCCAACTGATGAAAAGAAAACATTTACTTTAATTGGAGTTGATCAAAGCGTTGATGTTCGTCGACTTACCATTCCTGATGTTTATGCATCATTAAATTATTACATTGGCTTACATTATGGTATTGGTTTTGATGATGAAATTGATAACTTAGGAAACAGAAGAGTTCGTCAGGTGGGAGAATTAATTCAAAATCAATTTAGAATTGGTATGGCTAGAATGGAGAGAGTTATTCGGGAAAGAATGACTACTCAAGATATTGAAACTGTTACACCAAAAACTCTTATTAATATTCGTCCGGTAACTGCTGCTTTAAAAGAATTCTTTGGTTCTTCGCAATTGTCAAAATTTATGGATCAAATAAATCCAATTGCAGAACTTACCGATAAGAGACGTTTGTCAAGTTTAGGTCCTGGTGGACTTTCTCGGGAACGTGCTGGTATGGATGTTCGGGACGTTAATTCATCTCATTATGGACGTATTTGTCCAATCGAATCTCCAGAAGGTCAAAATATTGGGCTTATTACATCACTTGCTGGTTATGCTAAAGTCAATGAGTATGGCTTTATTATGACTCCGTACCGTAAGGTAGAAAATGGTGTTGTTACCGATGAAATAGTCTATATGACTGCTGATGAAGAAAAAAATTACTATATTTCGCAAGCAACTATTAAATTAACAGATAAAAATGAAATTGTTGATGATGAAGTTATTGCTCGTTTAAATGGTGATACAGTTTATGTTGATAAAATGCATGTCAATTATGTCGATGTTGCTCCAAGTCAAGTTGTAGCAATTACAACAAGTTGTATTCCATTCCTAGAATTCGATGATGCAAATAGAACATTGATGGGTGCTAACATGCAACGTCAAGCTGTGCCTCTACTTGAAACGGAAGCTCCAATTGTTGGAACTGGAGTAGAATATATTGCTGCTAGAGATTCTGGTTCAACTATTGTTTGTAAGGCTGATGGGGTAGTAGATTATGCCGATGGCTTGAAGATTGTTGTCAATGTTGCTAATGGGAAAGATACTTATTATTTAGCAAACTTTGAAAGAAGTAATGCTTCATCTTGTATCAATCATCATCCACTTGTTAAAAAAGGAGATAAAGTTCGTCGTGGTCAAGTTATTGCTGATGGACCTTCAACAGATCAAGGAGAACTTGCATTAGGTAAGAATATGACTGTTGCTTTCATGACATTTAATGGATACAACTATGAAGATGCAGTTATATTAAATGAAAGATTAGTTAAAGATGATGTTTATACATCATTACACATAGCTCATTACGATATTGATTGTCGTGATACTAAATTGGGACCTGAAGAAATTACCAGAGATATTCCAAATGTTGGTGAAGATGCTCGTAAAAATCTAGATTCTGAAGGAATTATAAGAATTGGTACTGAAGTAAAAGAAGGAGATATCCTAGTTGGTAAAGTTACTCCGAAGGGAGTTCAAGAACTAACTAGCGAAGAAAAATTATTACATGCTATATTTGGTGAAAAAACTAGAGAAGTAAGAGATACATCTTTGCGTGTTGAACATGGTGCTGGTGGTATTGTTCATGATGTTAAAGTTTATACTAAGGAAAATTCCGATGAACTACCTGCTGGTGTATCTAAAGTAATAAGAGTATACATTATTCAAAAACGTAAAATCCAAGTTGGGGATAAAATGTCAGGTCGTCATGGTAATAAAGGGGTTATTTCACTTATTCTTCCAGAAGAAGATATGCCTTATTTGCCAGATGGACGTCCAGTTGATATCATGCTTAATCCACTTGGGGTTCCATCTCGTATGAATATCGGGCAAATTTTAGAAGTGCATTTAGGTATGGCTGGTAAAAAATTAGGTGTTCATTATGCTACTCCAGTATTTGATGGAGCAACTTGGGAAGATATCTTAGAAGAAATGAAAGAAGCTGGTATGGCTGAAGATGGGAAAGTTGAACTTCGTGATGGTCGTACTGGTGAGACATTTGATCATCGTATCAATGTTGGAGTTATGTACATGGTTAAATTACATCACATGGTTGATGATAAACTTCATGCACGGGCAACAGGACCATACTCACTTGTTACTCAACAACCACTTGGTGGTAAGGCTCAATTCGGTGGTCAAAGATTCGGAGAAATGGAAGTTTGGGCATTATATGCATATGGTGCTAGTCACGTATTACAAGAAATACTTACAGTTAAAGCCGATGATATTGTAGGTCGGGTTAAAGTATATGAATCCTTAGTTAAAGGAAAAGTAATTGAACAAGCTGGTGTTCCAGAAAGCTTTAGAGTTTTAGTAAAAGAGTTCCAAGCTTTAGGTTTAGATGTTCAAGTAATCGATGAAAATGATCAAACTGTAGAATTTAAAGAAATTGAAGAAGAGGAAGATGATGGTGATGCTTTTAGAATCGAAGAAATCGATGTAACTACTAAAGAGTTAAAGCCAGAAGAACCTGTTGTGAATGATGATGAATATGTTGAAGAAGAGGAAGAATATAATTTAGATAACTTAGAATTTCCAGGTATCGATGAATCAGATACTTTGGAAGAAGAACAGTAGGTGATTATATGATAGATGTAAGTAAATTTAAAGGAATTAAGGTAAGTATTGCTTCGCCGGAAAAGATTCGCTCTTGGTCTTATGGCGAAGTGAAAAAGCCAGAAACTATCAACTATCGAACATTAAAACCAGAACGTGATGGCTTGTTTTGTGAAAAGATTTTTGGACCAACAAAAGATTATGAATGTAGTTGTGGAAAATATAAAAGACTACGTTATAAAAATATTATTTGTGATCGTTGTGGGGTTGAGGTTACTCGTTCGAAAGTAAGAAGAGAACGGATGGGGCATATTGAACTTGCTGCTCCATGTTCGCACATTTGGTTTTTTAAAGGTGTTCCATCTAAAATGGGACTAGTACTTGATATGTCTCCGAGAGATTTAGAAGAAGTACTATACTTTGTAAGCTATGTTGTAATCGATCCAGGTTCAGCACCTTTGGAAGTAAAACAAACTTTATCTGATAAAGAATATCGTGCTTATTATGAAAAATACGGTAATTCATTTAAAGTTGGTATGGGTGCTGAAGCAATTAAAGAATTGCTTAAACGTGTTGATTTAGAAAAAGAAATAGCTGATTTGAGAGAAGAATTAGAAAATACAACTGGACAAAAAAGAATACGATTAGTTAAAAGACTTGATTGTTTGGTTGCTTTCCAAGAAAGTGGTAATAAACCTGAATGGATGGTTTTAGATGTATTACCAGTAATACCTCCAGAACTTCGTCCGATGATTCAACTTGATGGAGGTCGTTTTGCTACTAGTGACTTAAATGATTTATATCGTCGTATTATTAATCGTAATAATCGTTTAAAGAAGTTGTTAGAACTTGGTGCTCCAACAATTATTGTTCAAAATGAAAAAAGAATGCTTCAAGAAGCTGTTGATTCATTATTTGATAATGGTCGTAGAGGTAGAAGTATAACTGCAGCAAGCAATCGACCACTTAAGAGTTTATCTAGTATGCTTAAAGGTAAACAAGGAAGATTCCGTCAAAACTTGCTAGGTAAAAGAGTTGATTATTCTGGTCGTTCAGTTATTGTAGTTGGACCAAATTTAAAAATGTATCAATGTGGTTTGCCAAAAGAAATGGCTATTGAGTTATTTAAACCACATGTAATAAATGGTATTGTTGAACGTGGTTTAGCTCACAATATCAAGGGTGCTAAAAAGTTAATCGATGCTCGTGATGAAGCTGTTTGGGATATTGTTGAGGATGTAATTACTGAATATCCAGTACTTCTAAACAGAGCTCCAACTCTACATAGACTTGGTATTCAAGCATTTGAACCTGTATTAATCGGTGGAAAGGCAATTCGTCTTCATCCTCTTGTTTGTACAGCATTTAATGCGGATTTCGATGGAGATCAAATGGCGGTTCATGTGCCTTTGTCAGAAGAAGCTAAAGCTGAAGCAAGAATTTTAATGCTTGGTGCTAATAACATTTTGAATCCAAAAGATGGAAAACCAATTGTTACACCAAGTCAAGACATGGTTTTAGGTAACTGTTATTTGACTATTGAATATGCTGGTGAACCAAATGAGGGTCATGTATATAAAGATCCTAACGAAGCTTTAATGGCATATGAAAGAAGAGAGATTACTCTTCATACTCGTATTGCTATACCAGTTAATTCATTCAAGTATAAATTATTTACTGATGAACAAAGAGATAAATATTTAGTTACAACTGTTGGTAAAATTAAGTTTAATGAAATATTACCAGATACTTATCCATATGTTAATGAGGGAACTAAAGAAAATATTGAAGGAGTTACACCAGATAAATATTTCTTATCAATGGGAGTTAATATTCCAGAAGAAATAGCTAAGATGGAATTAGTTCAACCGTTTATTAAGAAAACATTAGGTCAATTAATTGCTCAAGTATTTAAAAGATATAAGACTACAGAAACATCGATTATGCTTGATAAATTAAAAGATTTAGGATTTAGGTATTCAACTATTGCTGGAGTAACTGTATCAATTGCTGATGTTGTTCGTAGTGATGATAAATTAACAATTATCGATAAAGCGAAAGCTAAAGTGGATAAAATTAACAAACAATATCAAAGAGGTTTGATTACTGAAGAAGAAAGATATGAAAATGTTATTAATTCATGGAATAACGCAACTGATGAAATAAAAGATGAACTTGCGGAATTAAGTAAGAATAATTACGATAATCCATTATTTATGATGATGAATAGTGGTGCTCGTGGTTCAATTTCGAACTTTACCCAGTTAGCAGGAATGCGAGGACTTATGGCTAAGCCAGATGGTTCTACTGTGGAAATTCCAATTACTTCATCATTTATCGAAGGGTTAACGGTATCAGAATTCTTCTTATCAACTCACGGTTCTCGTAAAGGTTCCGCCGATACAGCACTTCGTACAGCTGACTCAGGATATCTGACTCGTCGTTTAGTAGATGTTGCTCAAGATATCATAGTTAAAGATTATGATTGTGGTTCTGTTCAAGGATTAGTTGTTTATGATTTATTAAATGATAAGGACAATACTATAATTGAACCACTTGCAGAACGTATTTTAGGTCGTTTTGCATCTAAAAGAATAGTAAATCCAGAAACCAAAGAAGTTATTGTTGAAGCTGGAGAAATGATTAATGAAAATGCTGTTGCTAAAATAACTAAGGCTGGTATTAAGAAAGTTGAAATTAGAAATATTCTTACATGTAAATCTAATAATGGTGTTTGTCAAAAATGTTATGGACGTAACCTTGCAACTGGTAACTTAGTTGAAAAAGGTGAAGCTGTAGGTATTATGGCTGCTCAATCAATTGGTGAACCAGGTACTCAATTAACCATGCGTACATTCCACTCTGGTGGTGTTGCTCATGGAGGGGATGCCGATATTACTCAAGGGCTTCCAAGGGTTGAAGAATTGTTCGAAGCACGTATTCCAAAAGGTAAAGCAACTATTGCAGAAATTGGTGGTAAAGTCATTGGCATTGAAGAACAAAATGGAAAACATTTAATTACGATTGAAAATGAAGCAGGTATAAGAGAACATGTGACTAATTACAATATGAAAGTGCGTGTTAATGTTGGAGATATGGTAGAGGCTGGTGATAAACTTACTGAAGGTGTTGTTTCACCGAAAGAGTTGCTAGCTGTTACTGATCCACTTACAGCTCAAGAATATATTCTAAAAGAAGTTCAAAAAGTTTATAAATTACAAGGTGTTGATATTTCCGATAAACATATCGAAATAATTGTTAAGAGAATGATTAACAAGGTACGTATTACTGATGCTGGTGATACTGATTTTGTTGAAGGATTGACAGTTTCTTTAAGAGAATTTACTGAAGGAAATAAACCAGTAATTATGGCTGGTAAAATCCCTGCTAAAGGAAACCCAATTATGCTTGGTATTACTAAGTCATCTTTGGAAACTGATTCATTCTTATCTGCAGCGTCATTCCAAGAAACTACAAGAGTTTTAACTGATGCAGCAATTCATGGAAAAGTTGATAATTTACAAGGTTTGAAAGAAAACGTTATAATTGGAAAACTTATTCCTGCTGGTACTGGTTATAAACTATATAGTGATATTTCTATTGAATTAGAAAAAGAAATATTGACTGATGATGCAAGTGAAGTATTAGAAGAAAAATTAATGGATGATGCTGATATAACACTTGATAGTTTAAATACTGCAGAACAAGGAAGTAATTAATTTCCTTGTTCTTTTTTTATGAGTATGCTAAAATGTCTTAATAAAAAAATGTGAGTATGATGAAATAATTATTTATAGGAAGGCAATATTATTGCTTTTTTTAATTCTAAATAATATAATTAAGTAGGAGATGGTTTTATGTATGAAAATAAAAAAATATTAATTTTAGGGGCCGCTAGAAGTGGTTTAGCAGTTGCTAAAGTATTGGGGAATAAAAATAATGATATTACTTTGAGTGATATAAAACCATTAGCTGTAGATGATAAAAAAGCTTTAGAAGAGTTGGGAATAAAAGTAATTATTACGGAAAATCAAACTGATTTAATCGATGATAGTTATGATTTAATTGTTAAAAATCCAGCGATAATGTATACTAGTGAAATAACAAAAAAGATAGAAGAACTAAATGTAAGGTGTGAAAATGAAATTGAGGTTGCTTATCATTTCTTGCCAAAGGATGTAACAATTATCGGGGTAACTGGTTCAAATGGAAAAACAACAACAACAACAATTATTTATGAACTTTTAAAAAGAAGTAATGTAAGTGTTGTTTTGGGAGGAAATATTGGCTATCCTCTTTGTTCTGTTTTGAATGATATTAAATCTGGTGATGTTTTATTGCTTGAAATAAGTGACCATCAATTATGTGATATTCATGACTTTAAAACCGATGTAAGTGTTCTTACTAATATTTTTCCAACTCATTTAGATTATCATGGGACTTATGAACATTATAAAATGACTAAAAAGAATATATTTAATTTGCATGGTTCTAGTGATTTAGCAATCATTAATAAAAATAATAGTGATTCTTTGGAAGTCAGTGCTGATATTTTATCTAAAAAGATTTATTTTAATGATGATGCAAATTATTATGATGAATCTAGCATATATTTGCATGGTAGTAAATATTTAGATATTGCTGATATTCGCATTAAAGGTAGTCACAATTATGAAAATATATTGGCTGCTTTATTAGTAGTAGAAAATTTTGGAGTAACGAGGGAAACTGTAAAAGAATTTTTGCAAGGTTTTGGTGGTGTTGCTCATCGAATAGAGTGGGTTACTAGTCGTGATGGAGTTGATTATTATAATGACTCTAAATCAACTAATCCTACTGCTACAATTACAGCTTTAAATACATTTTCTAAACCAATTCACTTAATACTTGGTGGTTTAGATAGAAAACAAGACTTTAATGATTTAAATGATTATATGCAAAATGTAAAAAAAATTTATGCTATCGGCGAAGTAACTGATAGATTGGAAGATTATGCTAGAAAGATAAATATTCCTTGTGAAAAGTGTTATAAGTTAGATGTAGCTTTAAATGAAATTAAAAAAAATGTCCAATCAGGAGAAATTGTTTTGCTTTCCCCAGCTAGTTCTTCACAAGATCAATATGTTAAATTTGAAGATAGAGGGGACGAATTTAAAAATATAGTTGAAAATTTTTAAATTAAAAGGTATAATTTAAGTATAGTAAAAAAATAAGGGGCTGATTTTATGAATGAACAAAATCCAAATAATCAATTAAATGGGCAAAATAGTCAATCTCAACCCGAAACTGCAAATGTTTTAGGTAATGTTGTTGGACCAGCACCAGTTGTAAATCCAACTCCATCGGAACCGAGTACTGAACCAAGTACTAATACCGTTGGGACTCCGCAAGTTCAAAGTGCTGCACCACAACAACCAGTGGAAACTGCATCTCCGGCGACATCAGCACCACAGACATCAGAACAACCAGTACAAAGCACTCCAGATGTAGCTAGTACTACGGCGACTCCTGATGTTGCAAGCACAGGTGGAGTTCAGGC
>CAZEMQ010000016.1:0-1338 GCA_964513435.1 uncultured Muribaculaceae bacterium | reverse complement strand
ATGTAGCTAGTACTACGGCGACTCCTGATGTTGCAAGCACAGGTGGAGTTCAGGCGACCCCAGCACCAACTGATGCTGTTGCTAATCAACAAGCTGTACCACCAGTAAGTAATGATCCTATTGCTCAGCCAATACCAGGAACATCTGGAACTCCGTATCAAGCTAATAGTTTGACGGGAGAAACAGTGGGAGTGGGCTCATCAAATATGGGACAAGACAATTTAAATACTAATGGTTTTGCTGAACCTATTAAAGTTGAAAGTATCGGATCAATTCCACCAGAAAATACAATGCCAGCTGATAGTGGCAAAGCTAAAAAGCCACTAAATAAGGTAGTGTTTGTAATAATAATTGTAGTACTTATTGCTGCTGTTGCTTTTGGGGTATATTATTTCTTGAGTGTTAGCAGTGGACCTAGAGTAAGTTTGAAAAGTGTAACCATTGGTGTTGGTGAGAGTTTGTCGGATGATGTAGCAGATTATGCTGATATATCTGGTGATACTGATAATACTTGTGTATTGAATACTAGAAATGTTGATACTTCAACAATTGGAGAATATAGCTTTACAATTACTTGTGGAGATGATGTTTATACAGGAACGTTAAATGTAAGTGATGTTTCTGCTCCCGTTGTAGCTTTAAACACTGTATATAAAGCAATTGGTAGTACTGTAGATATAAGTGATTTTGTAGAAAGTTGTACAGACCCTTCAGATTGTACTGTATCTTTTGTAGATGAAAGTGCTATAAACGATTATTTATCTACTGCTGGTGGACCATATGATGTTGAAATAAATGTTTCTGATAGTGTTGGTAATGAAGCAGTAGTAGTTGCTCAGTTATACGTTACAGCATATTCTATAAGATGGTTTTGGGTTTGGTCAACAACAAGTGAAGAAGTAACTGGTTATCAAGCAACAAAGACAACATCTGATTACTTGCCAATTGGGTATATTGATATTGGAACAGAACTTGCTTATTTAGGGGTATCTCAAAGAATTTATACATATGTATTTACAGATTCTGAGGAGTATTATTCAGTAGTTGGAGACAAAGAAACAACAATAGATTTTGATGGTATATCTGGCTATGCTTCATATAGTGATGAAGATTTAACTTTCCAAATCAAAACAGATTTGAGTTCAAGTACATTAAATCAAGAAGCCGGAGGAAGTTTCCCAACTTATTATGCTTCTATTAGAACATATTATGAATCTTTAGGTTACACATATGAGTTGATACAGGCTTTAACGTCTTAAAGAGAGTTACCTCTTTTTTTTTGCTTTAAAAAAATAAATAAATAGAGTATAATAATTATATGGTGAAGAAAATGGATAA
>CAZEMQ010000015.1:0-12180 GCA_964513435.1 uncultured Muribaculaceae bacterium | reverse complement strand
CAAGTAATATCGAAGGTATAAATATGGATATGGTTGATACCATTGCAGTATATCATGATGTAGGGCATAGTATTGATGCGAAAAATCATGAGAAAGTATCGGCGGAAATTTTAGCTAGCGATGAAAACCTAAAAGAATTTTTTAGTGATGAAGAGATAAAAATAATGGCGGAGGCAGTAGAAGATCATCGAGCGAGTAATGATAGGGAGATAAGAAGTGTATATGGACGTGTTGTATCATCAGCAGATAGAAATACATCGATAGAAGAAGTCATAAAAAGGACTTATGCTTATAGATTAAAACGTATGCCAGATGCAAGTATTGATGAAATTATTGAAGATTCACTTAAACATTTAATTGATAAATTTGGAGAAACTGGATATGCAGTAGAAAAAATGTATTTCCAAGATGAAGAATATGAAGCATTTTTAAAAGGCATTCAAGACCTTACAAGCAATGTAGAAGAATTTAGAAAAAAATATATCGAAGTAAATGGAATAGATGTAACGAAAAAAGAGTCGAGTTAGACTCTTTTATTCAACTGTAACTGATTTAGCAAGGTTTCTTGGCTGGTCAATATCACAATTGTTATTTTTAGCAACTTTGTATGCAAGTAATTGTAAAGGTATTATAGTAAGTATGCTTTCTAAAATTGGATGAACACTTTTAATTAGAATTATTTCATCATAAAATTCTTCTAGTGGTTTTTCGTGACTTACATATATCACATATGCTCCTCGAGCTTTAACTTCTTTAATGTTACTAATAGTTTTTTCTATTAATTCGGTATCAGTTGCTAAAGCAATAACAGGAGTTTTTTTGGTAATTAAAGATATTGTACCATGTTTTAATTCTCCAGCTTGATAAGCAACACTATTAATATAAGATATTTCTTTTAATTTTAAACTTCCTTCCATAGATAATGCATAATCAATTCCACGTCCTATAAAAAATATTTGTTTATTTTTATATATTTTATCAGCTATATTAAAGTACGTTTCATTATTTTTAATAGTATCTTTTATAAGTTTAGGTAATTTTTTTAAATCGGCAAATATCTTTTCTAGTTCTAAATCATCTATACCTTTATTTTTATATCCTAAGTAAATACTAATCAAACTAAATATTGCAATTTGAGCTAAATAGGCTTTAGTTGTAGCAACTGCTATTTCACAACCTGCTTTAATATATATGACATGGTCAGCTTCTCTAGCAATACTACTTCCAACGACATTGACAATTGCCATAGTAGTTATTCCATCATTTTTTGCTTTTCTTAAAGCTGCTAGGGTATCCGCTGTTTCTCCAGATTGAGATACTAATATTACTAAAGTATTGGTATCATAAAAACATTTTTTATAGCGATATTCACTGGCAACTTCAACATTTACAGGAATACTTGCATATTTTTCAATTAGACACTTACCAATTAAGCCAGTGTGATATGCTGAACCACATGCAACAATATCTATTTTGTTAAATTTATCTAAGAACGAAAAACTCTTTTTTAAAGAAGCGATGGAGCCATCAAAATAGTAGTTTATGGTATCACTAAATACTTTATCTTGTTCATTAATTTCTTTTAACATGAAGTGTTCATATCCGTTTTTAGCTGCTGCTTCAAATGACCCTTCAAAAATTTTTATATCTTTATTTACTACACGTAAGTTTTTATTATAAATAGTTATATCATCTACAGTTATTTTAGCAATTTCAAAATCATCTAATAAGAAATATTTATTAGTATATTTTAAAATTGCTGGAACATCTGATGCAATAAAATTGCCATCTTGTGAGGTTGCAACAATTAAGGGACTAGTGTTTCTTATGGCATATAAAGTATTTGGTTCATCAGCACAAATTACACCTAGAGCATAAGACCCTCGAAAAATTTTAGTTGCAGCATTTAAGCTTTTTAAAATATCTTTTTTTTCTTTGTATAAATCATCAATTGAAGCACAAGCGACTTCCGTATCAGTTTCAGATTTAAAGGTATAGCCTTTTTTTATTAGCTCTTCTTTTAACTCACTGTAGTTTTCAATTATTCCATTGTGAACAATTGTAAATTTCCCAACAGAGTGGGGGTGGGCATTTGCTTTGCTAGCTTCTCCATGAGTTGCCCAACGAGTGTGAGCAATCCCTAAATTTGTATTTGTATTAAAGTCGAGTAATTTTTTTAAATTAATTATTTTTCCTTTTTCTTTTAAAACTTTAATTTTGTTATTTTCAATATAAGCAATACCTGCAGAATCATATCCACGGTATTCTAAAGCTTCAAGACCATTGATAATTTTTGGTATACATAAATCATGACCTATATAGCCAATTATTCCACACATAAATATATTCCTCCATACAAAAAAATATGTATGTGATATATTTTTTGTTACAATGTTGATTTTGCTTTTTTTAATATATCTAACGATTATACTAACCGTAACTACATCCGCCGAATATTTCGATTAATAGTTATCCTCGTCACCCCTTAGGGTCTGGCGCTAACAAATAAGGTACTCCTTTCTTATTATTTGTTTTCACCTTTATTATATTATATTTTTAATTTATCTGTCAAAATTAATTGTTTAATTTATCAAAACGTAATATAATTAAATTGGTGAAGGTGTATGGAAAAAAAAGAAAAAGTTAAAGCAGAAGATATTGAAATAATTGCACCGAAAAGAATAGATAATTCAGATAATTTATCTAAAACGTTGGTTTTAGGTTTGGTTGGTCTAGTTTTGTTATTGATACCAGGGACATTGAATAAACTAATCGGTATTTTAATTGGAGCATCTTTATTGTTTGTAGGTATTAGTGCTATATTAAAGTATTTAAAAAATAAAGAAAATAATAGTAGTTTAAATTTTGTTTCTGGAATACTTTATTCCGTGCTTGGAGCAATTATAATAATATATCCTTATTCTATAATTAATTTAGTAACTATTTGTTTAGGAATATATTTAGTTATTAATGGTTTATTAAAAATAAAAGTATCTTTGATATTAAAAACTATTACTGATAAATGGATTGGTACTTTAATTGTGGGTATTATCACTATTATATTGGGGCTTTTGTTGATATTTAATCCTTTTGCAGGAATTACAATTACTAAACTTGCAGGAGCGTTTTTGGTAATTGTTGCAGTTTTTGATTTAATAGATACTTATGTGATTCAAAAGAAATAGGTGCTTTAATGCACTTTTAAATTGTAAAAAAACTTGCATGATATGTTTTTTTTGGGTATAATTAATTTAACGATATGGGAAGTGTATTGGATGCGCAAGATAATCGCTAGTTTAGACATTGGAAATCATACTATTAAACTTGTAGTAGGAGAAATAGTTCGGGGGAAACTAAATATTTTGGCATGCGTTGATGTTCCTGCTCGTGGGATAAAAAAAGGTTTTGTTGTTAATCCTGAAACAGCGATGCTAGCAATTGAAGATGTGTTTAAAAAAGCAGAAGAACAAATTGGTTTAAAGATTAGAAAAGTCATTGTTAGTGTTCCGAGTAATGGGTTAGAATGCTTTTTAAGTGAGGGGTACACATCGATTAATAATGAAGAAAAAGTTATAACTAGCAATGATATTGTAAGGGCTTTGCAAGCTGCCGTTTATAACAGAGTTATGGATAATAGGGAGCTTGTTACTATCTTGCCGACGAAGTTTTTATTAGATGATAGCAAAGTAGCAGTTAATCCCTTATCGATGAATGCTGAAAAGCTAAATGTTAAAGCAGTAGTGGCAACAGTTCCTAAGAAAAATGTTACACCGATAGTAAAATGTCTAGAAAAATTAGGAATTGAAGTAGTTGATGTTACTATTGGCCCTTTAGGAGATTATTACGAGTTCAAGACTGGTAAAAATAGTGAAGAAATTGGAGCTGTAATAAATATTGGGGCTAGTAAAACATCTGTTGCAATCTTTAATAAAGGAATAATTACTAGTTGTGAAGTTATCGATATCGGGGGAGATAATATCGATTATGACTTTAGTTATATTTATAAGATTAATCGTAAGGATGCTTTATTTATTAAAGAAAGTATTGCTTTAGCAGATAAGACCGCGGCTCAAGCTAATGAATCAGTGATTATTGAAGATAAAAATGGTGATAAAATTAAAATCAATCAATTTAGTGCTAGTGAAATTGTGATGAGTCGTTTGGAAGAAATATTAAATTTAACAAAAAAACAAATAAATCTCTTAACAAAAAAGCAAATTAGTTATATAATTATTACAGGGGGAGTAACTGAAACGGCAGAATTTAAAAATTTAGTGAGTTATGTTTTTAAAAATGCTGTTATCGGGGAAGTTAAAGAAATTGGTGCTAGGCATAATAAATATGCTACAGCAGTTGGGCTTATTAAATATTATGATAGTAGGCTGCGATTGAGAAATAGAGATTTTTCAATATTTAGTATCGAAGAACAAGAAGAATTAAGTGGAATACATAAAAAAGTAAACATTTCTGAAAATTCGATTTTAGGAAAGTTGTTTGGTTACTTTTTTGATAATTAAGGAGAATGAGTTATGAATGGATTGCAGATGGATCAAATTGCCAAAATAAAAGTAGTTGGTGTTGGGGGCGGTGGATGTAATGCCGTAAACCGAATGATTGAAGAAGGAGTAAAGAGTGTCGAATTTTATGTTGTCAATACTGATTTACAAGTTCTAAATAGTTCTTTATGTCCTAATAAAATACAAATTGGAAAAAACATTACTGGAGGAAGAGGTGCTGGAGCTAATCCTGAAGTTGGTAGAGCAGCAGCACTTGAAAGTAAGACTGAGTTAGAAGATGCTTTGCAAGGTGCTGATATGGTATTTGTTGCTTGTGGTCTTGGGGGCGGAACTGGTACTGGAGCTGCTCCGATAATTGCAGAAATTGCTCAAGAAATGGGGTCTTTAACAGTTGGTATTGTTACAAAGCCATTTAGATTTGAAGGTAAAAGAAGAATGGAAAATGCTTTAGTAGGGCTTGAAGAACTAAGACAACATGTTGATTCCCTAATCATTATTCCAAATGATAGATTGCGTGATATAATTGATAAGACAACAAGTTTTGATGATGCTTTCAAAGAAGTAGACAACGTTTTACACCGTGGGGTTCAATCAATATCTGACCTTATTGCAGTAACAGGAGTAATAAATCTAGACTTTGCAGATGTTAAGACTGTTATGGAAAAAAGCGGTACAGCAATAATTGGTATTGGTTGTAACGCTGGAGAAAATAGAGCTATTGAAGCTGCTCGTCAGGCAGTTGCCAATAGTTTGCTAGAAGCAACTATCGAGGGTGCTACTAATGCGATTGTCAATGTAACTGGTGGTAAGAATTTAACGTTATTTGAAATAGAAGAAGCTGTTGAAACAGTTAGAGAAGCTGCAAATGCCGATATCAACATTATTTTCGGGGCAATTAAGAATGAAAATTTAACTGATGAAGTAATTGTTACTGTAATCGCTACGGGATTTGATGAAGCAACTGGAGAAGAAGCTTTGTTCTCTGATGATATTCCTAAAAGGAGAAGCAAACCAGTTGAAGTAGATGATGAATACGAAATCCCACCTTTCTTGAGAAGTGATAATTTTTAATAAAATTTGAATAGTTCGACTTAGAGTGACAAAATTGTTGCTCTTTTTTATGTATAATTATTCTGTGATTAATATGAAAATTTATTTAGATTTAGTTTTTTTACTCAATTTTGTTTATGATTTACTTATCATGATGAGTGTTGATGTTGCTTTAAAAAGACATACTAGTTTTAAGCGTTTGTTATTTAGTGCCATTATTGGAGCTTTATCATTGGCAATTTTGTTTTGGCCATTTAGTGAAGTAGTTTTGTTTGTTTTTAAAATACTGATTAGCATATTGATGCTTTTTGTTGCTTTTGGTTATAAAAATATTAAATATTTTGGCACCAATATGATATATCTATATATGTGTAGTGTTATTCTTGGTGGTTTTTTATATTTTTTGAATGTTGAGTTTAGTTATAAAAGAGAAGGGCTAATATTTTATTTTGAAGGAATAAGTATAAATTATATTCTTTTGATAATTATAGCACCTTTAATACTTTTTGTTTATGTTCGTGAGCATAAAAAGTTTAAGAGCACATATAATTATAATTATGAAGTGGAAATTTGTTTTAAAAACGGTAAAAAGTTAACATGTAATGGTTTTTTAGATACTGGTAATAAATTAAAAGATCCGATAACTAATAAATATGTAATATTAATGCCAGAGAAAAAGGTTAGTCTTTATATAAATGTAAAAAGACCAATTTATGTGCCATACAAGGCTGTTGGTTATAATGGGCTAATTAAATGTTTTGGAATAAATTACATAAAAATTAATAAACAAGTGTTTAAAAATTATTTGGTTGGATTAATGCCACAGAAAATAAATATTAATGGTAGCGATTGTCTACTCAATTATAAATTAATGGAGGATTTATGTTTAGAAAAATAATTGAATGTTTAAAACGTAAGTACAATGAAGTATTTTTTGTTGGAGCAACAGATAAATTGCCTCCGCCGTTAAGTAAGGAAGAGGAATTAGAATATCTAATCAAAGCTAAAAAAGGGGATGAAGAAGCTCGTAATAAGCTAATCGAACATAATTTGCGATTGGTTGTTTTTCTCGCTAAAAGATATGAAAATACAACTTATGATATTGAAGATTTAGTAAGTATTGGTTCTATTGGATTAATTAAAGGAATTAATACCTATAAGATTGATAAAAATATTAAACTAGCGACTTATGCTTCTAGGTGTATTAGTAATGAGATATTGATGTTTTTAAGAAAAAATAAGAAAAAACGAAGTGAAGTTTCTTTAGAAGAAGCTTTAAACTATGATAGTGAAGGTAATGAATTACATTTGGAAGATATTTTAGGAACTGATAGTGAGCTTGTTCCTAAAGAATATGAAAAAAAGGTTGATAAAGAAATACTTAATAGGGAAATAGCAGCTTTAAATCCTCGAGATAGAGAGATTATGACATTGCGATATGGACTTAATAATACTGTTGAATATACGCAAAAAGAAGTTGCACAGATGCTAGGTATTAGTCAATCATATATATCCCGAATCGAAAAAAAAGTGGTAAGAAAATTAAGCCAAGTAATGCATTAATGTTTTTTACCTAATACTTTATCCATAGATTCTTGATAGTTTTTACATATCGAAAATAAGAAGTCGGTTTTAATAAGAATTTTGCCAGTTTCATATGCTGAATATGTCGAAGATGTAGTGTTTAAAAGGCTATAGATATCTTTTTGAAGAAGATTGTGTTTTTTACGAAGACTTTTTAAGTTATGACCAACAACTTTAGCATCTAAATCGATTACTCTATAAGTGTTAGTTACATTACTAAGACCAGTTAGATAATCAACACTTACTTCGTAGTAGTCACTAAGCTTGTTTAAACGCCTTAAAGGAATAGAATCTTTACCAGTTTCCCATCCAGCATAAGTTGAACGTTCGACATTTAATTTTTGAGCAATGTCTTCTTGTGTCAAGTTTCTATCTTCCCTTATTTCTTTTAATCTTTCAAATTTCATATTACCACCAAAAATATTTTCTCATTAATATTATTAAATTCCGGAAAACGTGGGAAAATACGAGAAAATGTGATATTATTACTACAGAGAGGAAGTGAATAATAATGAATATTACAAACGGAATAGATGTAATAAATATTCCTAGCAATAAAATAGAGACGTATGATAAATATTATGATGGATATAAAATAAAACCTTGGTTTGATTATTATGGAGTAGAATTAGTTATCCTTATTGAAGGAAATTATTTAAAAGAGATAATTAAAATATATAAAGGGGGAGATGTAGTATTAGATACTTTTCCTAATAAAGAAGAAAGTAAGGATACTATATATTTATCTGATAATGATTTTGAAAGATTTAAAAAACTTTATGAAAGAATGAATAATAAAAAAGATTATCGGAAACTAGCGATAGTTAATTCTTATGCTTATATGTTGAGTTATGAATTTTTTCAAGCTAGTTATTTAGAAGATATACCAGATGTAACTAAAGAAGAAATATTGCGTGATTTAAATAATGCTTATCTTTATAAAGAATATTGGCAAGATATAATAGCTAAGTGTGATGAAATATTAAAAAAAGAATATAATATAGGTTAGGGTGTATAAAATAAACTCCTTTTAGACAAAATATTGTTTGAAAGGAGTTTTTAATGTCGAAATATAAAGTAGATATAACTGGTATTAATACTAATGATATTAAAGTACTTAGTAATGAAGAGATGACTTATTTGTTTGTTAAGTATAAAGAAGGAGATATCAATGCTAAAGAGGAATTAATTAATGGGAATTTGAAACTAGTTTTAAGTATACTACATTCTTTTAATCGAAACGATATCAATTTAGATGATTTGTTTCAAGTCGGAGTAATTGGACTTATTAAAGCTATCGATAATTTTGATTTGTCGTATGGTTTTAAGTTTAGTACATATGCAGTTCATCTAATTGTTGGGGAAATAAAAAGATACATTAGAGATAATACTGCTATGCGAGTAAGCCGTAGTATTAAAGATATGGCTTATCAAATAATTAGATATAAAGATGAATATTTAAGTGAACACGGGATAGAGCCGAGTTCTCATAATATAGCTAAACATTTAGGGATAGAAGAATATCAAGTTGCTTTTGCTCTTGATGCCCTTAAAGATCCGACGAGTATTTTTGAACCAATTTATAACGATGGTGGTGATACAATTTATTTGTTTGATCAAATTGCTGATGAGAAAGATAAAAATAACGATAAAGATATGATTATATCTTTGCGTAAAGCTTTGATGAAGATAAAAGAACGAGAAAAATCTATTTTGTTAGAAAGGTTTATAGTTGGTAAGACACAGATGGAAATAGCTTCCGAGTTAGGTATTAGTCAAGCTCAAGTATCACGCATTGAAAAGAGTGCTATTGAAAATGTAAGAAAACTAATTAAGTAACATATAATTTAGCAGGGGGATTATATGTTTTTAAGTGAATTGCAAAATAAAGATATAATAAGTACAAAAACAGGAGTTAATCTAGGAAGAATAGTTGATGTTAAAGTCAATTATGAAGGTAAAATTGTTACTTTTGTGGCTGAAGAACGAAAATTGTTTAGAAAAGTATTAAAAAATGGTGAAATAAATTTTACATTTGCGGATATTGCCAAGATTGGAACTGATGTAATACTAGTAAATAAGTAAAAAGTATGTTATATTAATGATATGAGAAAGAAAAGTTTAATTATTGCATTATTTATTTTGATAGTTGATCAAGTTATAAAGATTACTATTGATGAGCTTTTTGCAATTGGGGAATCTAAATGTGTAATTTCTAAATTTTTTTATGTGACAAAAGTATTTAATAAAGGTGCTGCTTGGGGTTTTTTTGAAGGAGCTAGAATAATCTTGATAATGATTGCCATTGTAGCTTTAGTACTTTTGTTTAATTATGAGAATAATTTCGCTAATAAGTATCGCAATGTTGTAGCTTTTGGTTTAGTTTATGGTGGATTATTTGGTAATCTTAGTGATCGTATTATGTATGGCTATGTTATAGATTATTTTCACTTTTTTCTAGGAAGTTATAGTTTTCCCGTATTTAATGTAGCAGATATAGCGATAGTTTGTGGATTTATTTTAATAATATATGGTGTTTTGAAAGGCGAAGATAGGAATGGAAATAGTAGTAGAAGAAAGTGATGTAAGATTAGATAAATATATTGCTAGTGTTACAGATTATAGTAGGGAATTAGTAACCAAGATGTTAAATGAAAATTATATTTTAGTAAATGATAAATTAGTAAAGGGGAGTTACAAAGTTGCGATTGGGGATATAATAGTGATTAAGGATGGATTTAAAGTTAGTACAGATGTCGTGGCTAAGAAAATGGATTTAGATATCGTTTATGAAGATGATTATTTAATGGTTATAAATAAAGCAAGTGGTATTACAGTTCATCCTGGTAATGGCAATTATGATAATACTTTAGTAAATGGACTTATGTATTATACTAATAATTTAAGTGATGTTGGGGAAGAATTTCGTCCTGGAATAGTTCATCGTTTGGACAAAGATACATCAGGTCTTATGATTGTAGCTAAAGATAATAAATGTCATGAACTTTTGGCAGATGATTTTAAAAATAAAAGAATTAAAAGGGAATACGTGGCTCTTTTAGATGGAGTGTTTCCTCAAAATACAGCTATAATTGATGCTCCGATAGAAAGAAGTAAAGAAAATTTCAGCCGTATGACTGTTGGGGCTTCTGGTAAAAAAGCTATAACGCATTTACAAGTTATAAAAAAATATCGTGATTATACTTTAGTACGTTTATCTTTGGAAACTGGAAGAACCCATCAAATTAGAGTTCATATGGCTTATATTGGTTATCCAGTTCATAATGACCCAGTTTATAATAAGAAAAAAAGTGATGAATTTGGGCAATTCTTGCACTCCGAATATTTAGAATTTGTTCATCCGATACTTAAAGATACTCTAAAGTTTAGAGCAGAATTACCTAAAGAATTTAGTGACTTTTTAAAAACTTTGGAGTAGTAATATTAAAATATAGACAAATACATAAAAAACCATTAAGAAATATGGTATACTCGCTAAATCATAAAAACCTAATACGTTTTTAAAATCTTTAATAAGTAAAAAGGCAAATGCCAATAATAATGATGCGGCGAAAATGCTAAATATAATATTGTTGAAGTAGCCGAGGAATATAGCTACACCAATATTTAAGATATAATTGGTTAGAATTAAAAAGAGAATATTTTCATTAAACAGATGAAATTTATTGATTTTTAAAATGGGGATTAACATCAAAGCGATGCAAATAATGTAAAATAAGAAAAATAACAAAGGAATCACCTCTTTACTAAATATATGATTTAGTGTAAAATAAAAGAACGAGGAGATGTTTTATGGCTTCAGTAATGATTCGTAAAAATGACCAGATTATGATGAGTTTAGTTCATTATTTTGTGACTAAAGAAAACTATGCTCCGATTCATGTACAAGGAGTTAAAGATGAAATTTGGTTAGAAAATTTAAATGGACCGTATCGGGTTATTAGAATAAGTTGTAATTCAATTATAAATGAAGAACAATATAATTTTGAAATATTTAAAATGCAACATATAATTAAACAAATTAAGAGAAAAACATTGTCATTTAAAATGAATGCTTTAAATATATGTTTAGATATGAATGAAAGAGTAAAGTATAATGATGAAAAAAATATAGAAACAATCAATGTTTCATCAATAAATGAAATTAAGAAAAATTCTTCACTGTTAGAAATTTTTCCCAATTTAAAAGATGAATTGTTAGATTCTAGAAATGGGTTAGAGTTAATAATCAATGTTACTAACGATATTAATCAAAAAACTGAAAAAGAAAATAAGATGTTTGCCAAAGTATTTACACCGAAAGTAATTATTTTTACAAAACTAATTATTTTAATATGTTTAGTAATGTATTTTATTTTAGCATTTTATTCTAATAATTTCTTGAATTTCAGTGCTGTGTCATTAGTATATTTTGGTGGCAATAATTTAATGCTTGTTAAATCGGGAGAAGTATGGCGAATTTTAACATCTGCTTTCTTACATGCTGGATTAATTCATTTGTTAGTCAATATGTATTCTTTGGCGATTGTTGGAACTCAAGTCGAAACATTTATTGGCAAATGGAAATTTTTGTTTATATATCTTGTAAGTGCTATAAGTGGTAGTTTATTTTCTTTGGTATTTAGTGCTGAGAATATAGTTTCAGTTGGAGCAAGTGGAGCGTTATTTGGTTTGATGGGAGCTTTATTGTATTTTGGATATCATTATCGTCTTTACTTGAGTAATGCAATTAGAAATCAAATACTTCCAATTATTTTAATCAACTTAGTTATCGGTTTTATGATATCTGGAATAGATAACATGGCTCATATCGGTGGACTTATCGGCGGATATTTGGCATCAATGGCTTTTGGTATCGAAAATAAAAGCGAAAAAAGAGATATGATTAATGGTTGGGTAGTTTTAATCCTTTATATAGCGTTTTTAAGTTATGTAGTATTCTTTTTAAAATAAAAATTGGTAACTCAGTACCAATTTTTTATATCTTACGATATAGACCAATAGCTAT
>CAZEMQ010000014.1:0-13914 GCA_964513435.1 uncultured Muribaculaceae bacterium | reverse complement strand
TTATACATTTTAGTCATAGTGTAATTTTGTAAATAATGTAATTGTATTATCTGATTTTTTTTGGTATACTATTTCTATAGAGTAAAGGAATTGATTTTATGCAAGAGACTTTGAATAATACACCGAATAAATCTGTAAGTGTAGTAGATATATTAAAAGCTCCTTTTGTCATTCTATATAATTTAGTTATATATACGGGAGTGGGTATTAAAGCTGTATTTTTTGATCTTTGGGTAAATATTTTTAATGGCTTAAGTTACCAAGTTGATAAGACATATCGCCGTACTAAACAACAATTTTTAGAAGAAGAAGATAAAATATATGAAAAAACGAAACGTAAACCAAAGAAACAAAAGGTATATAAATATAGTGCTAGGACTTTAGCTAAATTAGAAAAAGAAAAGCGTGCTTTATTGGTAGACTTACAAAATGCTGGAGCAACTAGAAGTAAAACTACACATGTTTATGTTTATAAAATAAGAAATGAACAAGGGCGGATTATAACTGGAACTATGAATGGTTTAAGTAAGCTTGATATCAATTCTTATTTGATGAATGAAGGATATGAAGTATTTAGTATTAAAACTTCTTCATTTATAGATTTTATTTATAAAGATTCAACAATCTTTGGCAAAAGAATGTCTACTAAAGATTTAATATTTTGGTTAACACAATTGGCAACATACATCAAAGCTGGTTTGACACTTAATGAATCAATTAAAATTTTAACGGAACAAATGAAAGGAAATAAGGGAAGAACTACAGCTTTTAAAGCAATTTCTTATGAGCTTACTCTTGGGGAATCTTTCTCTTCTGCTATGGAAAAACAAGGTAATATGTTTCCAGCTTTATTGATTAATATGATTAAGGCTGCAGAAGCTAGTGGTACTTTAACAGAAACCCTTGATGATATGGCTAATTATTACACCGAACTAGATGAAACCAGACGTCAGATGATAAGTGCAATGACATATCCAACAATTATTTCTATTTTTGCTATTGCAGTTATTGTGTTTATTATGGTTTATGTTGTACCACAATTTGTTGATATATACGAGTCAAGTAATATTGAAATTGAAGGGGTTACTAAGGTTGTAATTGATGCAAGTAACTTCCTTGCTACTAATTACATAACTCTTATTGGTATTATACTAGGTATAGTGGCTTTAATTGTTGTACTATATAAGACATTGAAGATATTTAAAACAACAGTTCAAGTTTTGCTGATGCATATACCTGTTGTTAAAGATGTTATTATATACAATGAAATGACTATATTTTCTAAAACATTTGCATCATTACTGCGTAACAATGTATTTATTACGGATAGTATGGATATTTTGACACGAATTACCAATAATGAAGTATATAAAGCTATTTTATATAAAACCATTAATAATATAGTCAAAGGAGAAAAGATATCAGAGGCTTTTAAAGATCATTGGGCAGTTCCTGATGTTGCTTATTATATGATTGTTACTGGTGAATCTACTGGTGAACTTGCTAATATGATGCAAAAGGTTAGTGAGTATTATCAAATGATGCATAAAAATATCGTTAATACTTTGAAAGCGTTTATTGAACCAATCATGATTTCTGTTTTAGCGATTGTTGTTGGTTTAATTATTGTTGCGGTTATTGTTCCTATGTTCGGTATGTACGAACAAATTGCATAGAGTGGGGGATTTTATGGCAGTTTTAGTGTTTTTTATCGGGGCAATTATGGGTTCCTTTTATTTAGTAATTGGAACTCGGTTGCCACGTCGTGAAGATGTTATTAAGACGAGAAGTAAATGTGATTCTTGTGGTAAAACCTTAAAATGGTATAATTTAATACCGATTTTTTCTTATGTATTACAAGGAGGAAAATGTACTTTTTGTCATGAGAAGATATCTTGTGAGCATTATTGGGTAGAGTTTGCTACAGGTTTGCTTTTTTTAATAACTTATATTTATTTTCCTTTTGGTTATGAATTTTTGACAGGTTTAATAATTGTGTCATTATTGATGATTATTTTTGTAAGTGATTTTAAATATATGATAATATTAGATTCACCGTTGATTATTGGTTCAATATTAATACTTGTTTTGAAAATTATATATTTGGATTTAACTCAAGCATCTATTAGTTTGCTTTCTGGTTTAGCACTATTTTTAGTCATGTTATTTGTTTCTTGGCTTGGTAAAATAATTTTTAAAAAAGATGCTCTCGGCGGCGGCGATATTAAGCTAGCATTTTTGATTGGGCTAATATTAAACTTTAAATTAGGTCTTGTGGCAATAATTTTAGCTTCTTTTTTAGCTTTGCCATATGCTGTAGCTATTTTAATGCTTAAAAAAAATAATGAATTCCCTTTTGGTCCTTTCCTAGCGGGATCATTATTTATAGTTTTTTATCATTATGATAAGTTTTTAGCATTTTTAAATTATCTTATTCGTTGGTAATTAAATTAAATAGGCAACTAAACCTACAATAACGCTTCCAATCATTAATATAAGCATTACCCATGTAGCAATTTTCATAGCTTTTTTATTCATTTTAAAATCACCCTTTCGTTTGATACTAATAATTTATCATATTTTTAATATTATTTCAATATAATTAAATGGGTGAAATAAAATGTGGACAAGCACTAATAAGAAATTATCTTTGTTTATTAGTATTATTTTTATTATTGGGCTTATTATTGGTATTATTTTTTTCCTTTGTTTAGATGAAGCTAGTAAAGAGTTAATACTTTTAAATATCAATGATTGGTTACAAAATATTGAACAGTATCATATAAATGCACTTGTTAGTCATATTTTAATTTTATCATTTTTGTTGGTTTCTTCATTTATTTTTGTAGGAGTTCCTTTTATATTATTTTTTATATTTTATAATGGATTTAGTTTTGGTTTTATGATTGTATCTTTAATCAGTATATTTGGTATTAGAGGTTTATTATATGGTTTAATATATGGAGTTGTTACTAAACTTGTTTATCTTATATTTTTTGGTATTTTTACCATTACAATGTTAAAGATAGTTAAAATAATACTTGGTAGGTTATTTTTGAGTAAAGCTATTAATAGAGATTCGTTTATATTGTTTTTAAAAAGAATATTTATTTGTATAGTTATAATATTTATTTATGATATTATTTTGTATTTTGGGGGTGCAAAATTAATTAGCATCTTTAATTTTTTATTAAATTAAGGTATACTTAATATGTGATTAGTTATGGAAAAAGTTATAGTTGGTATAAGTGGTGGTGTTGATTCAGCAGTTGCAGCTTTGTTACTTAAACAAAGAGGTTTTGAAGTTGAAGGACTGTTCATGCGTAATTGGGATTCCAATATTAATAATGATGTTTTAGGTAATCCGAATGATTTAAATGATATATGTCCGCAAGAACAAGATTATAATGATGCTTTAAAGCTGTGCAAGCAATTGGGTATTAAATTACACCGGGTAGATTTTATTAAAGAGTATTGGGATTATGTGTTTACCTATTTTTTAGAAGAATTAAAAAAAGGAAGAACTCCTAATCCAGATTTGTTGTGTAATAAATTTATTAAATTTGATTTGTTTATTAAGGAAGCAGAAAAACTTGGTGCTGATTATGTTGCAACAGGACATTATGCTAGAATAGAGGGTGGTAAGTTACTAAGGGCAGTTGATTTGAATAAAGATCAAACCTACTTTTTAGCTGATGTACCACCGAAAAATTTTCGTAATGTTTTATTCCCAATTGGGGATTATACTAAGCCAGAGGTTCGCCGCATTGCTTTGGATAATGACTTAGTAATTGCTGATAAAAAAGATTCAACAGGGATATGCTTTATTGGTGAACGTAATTTTCAAAAGTTTGTTAGAAATTATTTAGCACCTAATCCAGGTGATATTGTTGATGTAGAAACTAAAGAAGTTATCGGTAAGCATAGTGGTCTTATGAATTATACTATAGGTCAAAGAAGAAATGTAGGTATTAGTGGTAATGAAAAAAGACATTATGTTTGTGGTAAGAATGTTAAGGAAAATATATTGTACGTTGCTTTTGGAGAAGATAATAAATATTTGTTATCTGATGCATGTGAAATTGAAAATGTAAATTTTATTTCGGGGGAACGTCCGACATTTTGTACTGCTAAATTTCGTTATCGAGATAGTGACCATCCAGTTGAACTTGAATACTTAGAAAATGGCAACATCTTAGTTAAATATCCTGGTGGTGCTAAAGCTGTAACACCTGGGCAAGCATGCGTTTTATATCTTGGGGAAGAATGTTTAGGTTGTGGTTTTATTAAGAGTGTTAAAAAAGATGGTAGTAATTTGTGGTATTTACAAAACTAGTCTTGATTTTAGATGTTAAGTTATGTATAATAGATGTGTAAATTAGTAAAGGAAAGTGAAGTATATGGATAGACTTAATGAATTATTACAAGAATTGGGATTATCAAAAGTTAAATTAGCAAAATATTTGGGAGTTTCTAGACAAATGGTATATAATTATCTAGTTTTAGATAGTTTAGATAAGTGGCCGAAAGAAAAGAAAGTGTTATTATTGCAACTTCTAGATATTAAGGATAGTAGTGAAGAATCTATTAATAAAATAGTTGTAGATACAGAGTATTTGATGGCTGTAGAAAAAAGACTTAATTCGGCGATAAAATCAACTAGTTCAGTTGAGTCAAATATCGATTTAAGTGGTTTATCAAAGGAATGCAAAACGCTTTTAAATGATTTTATTTTCTTGCTTAAAGATAAGTTAGAAGATGAAGATGCCTCACAAGGAGCCACAGTTAGATATTTATATTATTTAGTTCAATCTATAGATAATATTCCAGAGATAAATTACTTTTTAGGTTATATGGCCAAATCAAATGGTTTTATTAAACCAGAGGAATATGCTTTTGATGAAGATCGCCAATTTATTTTTGAGGGTATCTTGTATACAGCTTTAACGCTTTATAATAATGGGGGAGCTAGCAAAAGCAGGTTGGCTGAAAGTCACAAGAGATTTATTGAAGAAATAGAGCAAAAGAATGAAGAAAAATTGAGTAGAACCCAACAACTTAATACGGTGAAAATTCAAGCATTAAGAGAACTTGGATATACAGATATTAATAATAGTAATGCTGGAGAAGTTTTTGAGAAGATTGCGGAAATTCAATCACGTAAAGTCTAGGGGGATATATGGAAAAGAGTAAAAGGAGTACTGGGGTTAAAAAATTAAATTTAAGTAAGAAAAATATTATTATTAGTTTAATTATTTTTATAATAATTGTTATAATTATTACAGCTATTGTTGTTATAAAAGAAAGATATATTGATACTGATAGCGAATTAGTTACAGAAATATATAGTTATATTGGCAATAATGATTTAAGTGTTTGTGAAGGGCTTGTCAATTATGGAGATGATATTGTATCTTTTGAAACAATTGATAATGCTACTAGGATATGTAATGCTTATAGTATGTTGGAATTAGATGAAACAACGATGGTAAAGATTGATAAAACACAAAAGAATAATACATGTAGTATCGGAGAAAATATAACATTTGCAACTGATGATTATGAAGGTGATATATGTACAGTAACTAAAGTTGCTAGTGATTTAGTAAATGAACAATATAAAAAGATGTATGGAACAGATATTGAAACATATGAGCAATTTCAATATAATGATACTACTGTTTGTTACTATGAAAATAATTATTTTTATTGTGGTTTATCAGAAAGTTATACAACAACTATTGGTAATGAACCTGAAACTTATCGAGCAATTAAAAGTGTATATAAAGATAATGATGAATTAGTTATTTATGATTATTTTATAAAAATTGTCAATGATGAGTGTTATTCATCTTTTGTAGGTAGTACTGTTTTAGATACCTGTAGTGAGCAATATGATGCAGATGAAGATATAACATATAACTTTTTAAAGAAATATGGAACTCTTTATAAACATACTTACAAGAAGAATGATAATGGTTATTATTGGGTTCAAAGTGAACCAGTTGGAAACTAATGCCAGTGCATTAGTTTTTATATTATAAAGTATTTTAAAAAAAGAAAAAATAAGATATAATTATGTTATAGATAGACTATATTTTACAATGTAAAATATAATGAAGTAGGTGAACATATGAATGATGAAATTTTAATAATAATACCAGCTTATAATCCTCCGAAAAAAGAATTTGATAAGCTTTTAAATAAACTTAAAAAAGGATTTAAAAATATTTTAATAGTTAATGACGGTTCAGATTCGGACTTTGATTCTTTTTTTGCTAATTTAAAGACTGATTTTCAAGTTTTGAAGCACGAGTATAACATGGGCAAAGGGGCAGCTATAAAAACGGCTTATAATTATGCTTTAGACAATTATAAAGATGATTTAGTGTATGTTGTAATGGATTGTGATAATCAACATGATATTGAAGATATGATTAAATGTTGTCAAGAAGCTATTAAATATCCTAATTCTTTAGTTTTAGGAGTTAGAGATATAGATTCTTATAATGTTCCTTTAAGAAGTAAGTTAGGTAATAAAATAACTTGTTTGATGTTTAAATGGTTATTTAATAAAAACATTAGTGATACTCAAACAGGGTTACGAGCTGTATCTAAAGAGATAGCTCGTAAATTAAAAGATATACCTGGTAATAGATTTAATTATGAATTAAAATGTTTAATTCAGGCTTGTGAAGAAAATATAACAATAAGAGAAGTCCCAATTAAGACTATATATATTGATAATAATAAAGAATCTAAATTTAATCCCTTTAAAGATTCAATAATAATCTATAAAGAATTTATAAATTATTATTTAAAATTATTTATTCCATATGTAGTAAGTTTATTGATGTTTTTAATAATATTTTATTTTTTAAATTTAAATAATGATTTAGATGCTATTTTATTAGTCAATTCTATTGCATGTATTATAAATATTATATTTAATCTAATACTTAATTATAAAAATATTTATAAACATAATAATATTGGTAATAATATAGTATATGTATTAAAAAAGATAATTAGATATTTTACTGCTTGTTTCTTTATTTATATTAGTTATAATTTGTTAAATATTAATTTATTAATAAGTAAAGTTGTAGTAGATGTAATACTTACTATTATAGTGTTTATTATATTTAGAAATGTAGGTTTTAAAGATGAAAAAGAAAACTAATATAATTATTATAGCAATTCTTTTAATTTTATTTATTATAGAAGTCATATTAGTAAAATTAAATTTATTTAAAGGAATAGATTCTTGTATCTATAATTTTGTAAGTATGCATATAAATCCTATTAATACTGTTATATTTAAATCCTTTTCTTTTTTGTGTTCAGAAATTTTTATCATTGGACTGTGTTTATTAGTTTTATTATTTTCTAAGCAAAAGAGTGGGGGAGTTGGTTTTATTTTTGTTTTGTTTCTAACCTATTTGTTTAATCAAGGTTTGAAGCTAATTATTGGTCGTGATAGACCTCAGATAAACCAATTAGTTATTGAAGATTCATTCAGTTTTCCTAGTGGACATACAATGATGATAGTAGCAATAGTTAGCTTATTCATATTTTACATTTGGAAAAGAGAAAAGGGGAAAAAAGAAGTAAATATTATAGCAACAGTTCTGCTAATAATTATTGCTGTTTTTGTAATGCTTAGTAGAATTTATCTAGGAGTACATTATTTTAGTGATATTCTCGGAGGAATTACTGCTTCATTATTACTTTTATCACTCATATATTACTTCTACAATTTTAAGTATAAAGTCCCCTACTTCCCAAAAAAGAAAAAATAGGGGATATATAACCTTATATTTATATAAATAATATGATTACGCGTGTATTATAACCTTATTTATATTTATAATAAGGTTATAAATATAATACATATTTAGTTTAAAAGATTAAAAAAATTATTTTAAATTAAATTTACAAGTTAATTTTAATATGCTTAAGTATTATGAAATTATAGTTTATATGAATTGTAAGAATGGTAGTAAAAAAAGCGTTTTAGTTAATATTTTAGTATCAAAACCAAAAATACAATTATAACAATAATATATATTATGTTAACTTAACCTTGGAGATGAAATACGAATATCATGTTTATATATAATAATATAACCCAAACAAGACTAAAATTGTTTGGGTTATATATTTCTATTTTTCTATAAATATTTTTCTGGTAATAAAATTATAAACCATTACTATGATTGTTGCTATAACCTTACATATCATATAATATATGTGTAATAAATCTACACCAATATACAATATTAATTGATTTATTCCCAACCCTACTACACTTAATATAGTAAATAATAATACTTCTTTATATGTTTGTTTTTTCTTAACATCAAATACCCAGAATATACTTAGAAGATAATTGTAAATTAATGAAATTATAAATGATATAGTTGAAGATATAAGATAATGGATAGAAACAAATTCAGTTAATACATATAATAATCCAGCATCTATTAAAAAAGCGGTGAACCCAACTATTCCAAAACGAAATAGTTGTTTAAATAATTTGCTATGAATAAGTTTACTTATCATTATTACCCCTTATATTTAAATATAGTTCATATAATTGTTTATGTTTTTTTACTATTACTTCTAGAATTATACCAGTAATCCAAAAAAGCATACTTAGAACTAAAAATATTGAGGCAACTATTAATGTTGGGAACCTTGGAACTAAACCAGTTTCAAAATATTCAATAACTATTGGAGTTCCAAAACCAAATGCTAATATCAAGAATAATAAAGCAAATATTCCAAAGAAATAAAATGGCTTATATTCTTTAAATAATGTTGCAATCATTTTAATTACCCTTATGCCATCGCTATATGTGTTAAGTTTAGAAACACTTCCTTTAGGTCTATCACGGTAATCTACTGCAACTTCTTTTATTTTAAAATTTTTATCTACAGCATGAATAGTCATTTCTGTTTCAATTTCAAAGCCTTTAGATAATACTGGGAACCCCTTGACAAATTCTTTGCTAAATGCTCGGTATCCAGTCATAATATCTTTGATGTTGTTTTGAAATAAAATATTAATTAAAAGTCTAACGATACGATTACCAAAGTTATGAAATAGTCTTTTATTTTCATTAAAATAAGTACTAGACAATCTATCACCGATTACCATATCCGCTTTACCATTTAAGACTAAATCACACATTTCTTTGGCGTTTTCAGCTGGATAGGTATCATCACCATCAATCATAAGATAACAATCAGCATCTATTTCACGAAACATAGTTCTAATGACATTACCTTTTCCTTGACGACTTTCATATCTAACTATAGCTCCAGCTTTTTTAGCTATTTTATCAGTACCATCTGTAGAATTATTATCGTAAACGTAAATATCTGCATCTGGTAAAACTTTTTTAAAATCTTTAACTACCTTTTCAATGGTCAGTGCTTCATTATAACATGGTATTAATACTGCTATTTTTTTATCTTTCATTACTACTCTACTCTCCTTAACAATTATTTTTATTATTTATAAATACACCAATTATAAATGGCATTGCAAATATAAATGGTAAAGCATATCTAAAATATGTATTTGCGGGTCCTAATACACATACTAGAACTAATGCTAGGGTTGGTGCTAAAAATAAGATATACTTATATAATCTTTTGTATATTGCATAAGCCAAAAGCGTAAATAATATCCATACGTTAAAGCCAATATTTGATATAAGTCCTATAACAGGGATGTATGGAAATGCAACTGCCCAATTTTGCAAAACACTTCTTGCAGATGACAAAGAATTATAGTGGTAATCAAAGCCATCTTGGGTAATTCTTGTATCATATTTATAATAAACATACCAATTAGTTTTTTCTGGATAAAAAAATCCATAAACATTATTCATTGTTGCTTCAATATAAGTACCAGGATGCTTAAGTAATCCTTTAAACCAAACTTTAAAATATTCTTTTAAATCTTCATCTGTTGCATATTTATTGTATTCGTTTTTGACATCATCTGCAAGTTCTGGATCATAACGTTCTGCTAAGTCATCATATCCTAGTATTTTATCAATTATAGCAATATCTTCTTCACTTAAATCATCACTATGATATTTAACATATCGAGCAGTTTGCTGAAACGGCACTGATAAAACTTCTCTTATACTACCAGGTGTAATTTTAAAATATGGAAGTATTATCTTGTCAAAAATGCCATAGAAGCCAAAAACACAAATCATTACTAATATTAACTGACGCCATATTTTTTTGGCTACAATCAGAGTAAATGGCAAAGAAAGTATTAAAACATGTACCCCATTATTTCTAAATAAACAAACGAGTATTAAAAGTAAAATTACTAATATGTACTTCCACCATTTATACCCTTCCCCTTTTGTTTTAATTAAATTATGTAAAAATATCAAATAAAGAAATATAAAAGCACCAAATAAAACATCTTTTACACCACTCATAGCATAAAGCGGAAACATTGGAACAAAAGCATATAATAATAAGACTCCAATTAAATATTTAGTACTTAACTTCATTTTATTCATATAATAAATACTAAAAGCAAAAGTACTAGCTAAAACACTAATTTGAATTATACTATATAAAAATAAACCTAAGTTATCATTCCCAATCAGTGTTCCTAGTTTCAAACAACCCCCAATAAGTAAGGTATGTGTAACAGGGTGATGATTGGTAATAACTACATTTTCATCTAACAATACCGCATAGTCGGCATATTTTGTTCTAATGCCAAAGAATTGTTTTATTTGAAAGCTTGGATCTGGTGATAAAATAATTGGATAATAAGAAATAATGTATGGCAACCAACAGATGATAATAAAAACTAAACTAAATAAGAAAGGATGTTTTTTAAATAAAGATATTATTTTATTGTCTTTAGTACATTCTTTTGTTTTTTTTTCTTTATCTAAATATTTAAACACACAACTTATTAATATTAAAAATAAATAATAATATCCAATATACATTATTACTGAGATAATAAAATATAAAGCATTTTTAAATATTAATATAGTACTATCTGTGTATAAGAAACTATTACCAAATATCATAAAAAAAGCTAGTATCAGACTCAATACTTTGATACTTTTTTTATGTCTAATAAAAGTGTTTTTTTGATAAAACTTATATATAAAGTAAAATAATAAAACACTACCTAGTAAACCTAATTTTAATAGTTCTTTTTCTTCTCCTAGATATAGATTATATATATTAAAGTTTAGTCCCATAAAAGTGCATAATATTAAAAAGCATGAAAGCAATTTCTTTTTCAAAATGAATCACCTTGATAGTATTATATCAAATTGGTTTAGTTAAAACAATAATATGTTAAGTAAAACTAGTATTAAGCCACTTATTAAGCCTAAATATAAATATTTATTTTCGTTATATTTTAAAGATTCTGGTAACATTTCTTGGATGGATAATGTAATCATTAAACCTGCTACTATAACTAATACGATGCTTATCATCATTTTTGAGATATAATTTTTAAGAAATATCAATGCTAATACTGCTCCGATTGGTTCAGCCATACCAGAGATTAATGCTTTTTTAAAGGCAATTTTTTTGTTACTGGTTGCATAATATATTGGAACAGCTATGCTTATTCCTTCAGGGATATTGTGAAGCATGATAGCAATTGCTAGCCTTATTCCTAACGATAAGTCTTGATAGCTACTTAAAAATGTGGCGATACCTTCTGGCATGTTGTGAAATATTAAAACAATCATATTTAACATACCTAAACGATATAAATCATCTTTGTTCCCTTCTCTTTTGATAACCATACTTAAAAAAGTAATGAAGATATAACTTATTATGAATGCTATCATTAATAAAACTATTGATTTTGATATTCCATAGACATTAGAGTATTGTAACAATGAAGTTGGTATTAAATCGAATATACTAATTCCAATCATTATAGATATAGAAAGTGCTAGACAAAACGTAATAAATTTAGATATTTGTTTGGTATCTATTTTAAAAAATATGATGGATGCTCCAAGTAATGTTGAAAGCCCCGCAATTGTAGAAATTATTAATGGAACTAAGGAAGCCATAGATAAGTCACCTAGAAAAATATATGATAAAATAAAACATATTATATTAAAAATCAAATAATATAATATGTTTTTTTATGCAATAATAACACAAAAGTCAATCAACGTAACATTTTATTTAAAATTATAAAATCTAACTTATATACTATTTTTTATCGATACTTGCTTTAATAAAGGAATCAAATAATGGATGAGCCTTAGTAGGACGACTTTTAAACTCAGGGTGAAATTGACAAGCAATAAAATGAGGATGATCTGGTAATTCAACTATTTCCACTAAATTACTTTCAGGATTAATACCAGAAAAAATCATTCCATTTTTTACAAAAATATCTTTATATTTATTATTAAATTCATAACGGTGACGATGTCGTTCTAATATTTCATCACTTTTATAGTCTTTATATGCTAACGTACCTTTAGTTATTTGACAACGATAATTACCAAGTCTTAAAGTACCACCTTTATTAATAATTGCTTTTTGATCAGCCATTAAATCGATAATTGGATTTTCACAAACTTCATCAAATTCTTTACTAGATGCATCAAGTATACCACAAACGTGTCTAGCAAATTCAATAACAGCAATTTGCATACCTAAACAAATCCCTAAATAAGGAATCTTATTACTGCGAGCGTACTCACAAGCTTTAATCATTCCTTCGATACCTCTAGAACCAAATCCTCCAGGAACTATTATTCCTTTACTATTTTTAAATACTTCTTTTAAATTGCATGTTTTACCTTCTAAATCTTCGCTATTAACCCATTTAATATTTATTTTAGTATTATACTTATAGCCAGCAGCTTTCAATGCTTCTTTGACTGATAAATAAGCATCTTCCAATTCTACATATTTTCCAACTAAAGCAATTTCAATTTCTTTATCTAAATTTTCCACTGTATGTATCAAACTTTCCCAATGCTCTAAGTTACTTTTAGTTACTTTTAATCCAAATTGTTTTAATATAATATCTTCAATATGTTGATTATGAAAATTGATTGGTATTTGATAAATATTTGATACATCTTTCGCTTCAATAATATTTTCAGTAGGAACACTACCAAATAAGCTGATTTTTTTCTTAATTGAATCCCCCAAATCAATCGGTGCTCTAGTAACAATTATATCTGGTTGAATTCCAAGTCTCCTAAGTTCAATAATACTATTTTGGGTTGGTTTTGTTTTAAGTTCATTTGAGCCAAAAAGGTATGGTACTAATGTTGTGTGAACGAACAAAGAATTTTCTGGTCCCATTTCTGAGCGAAATTGTCTTAAAGATTCCATCATTACAGAAGACTCGATATCTCCGACAGTTCCCCCAATTTCGGTAATAACAATATCTGCCCCACTACTGGTAGCTGCTTCATAAATTTTGTTCTTTATTTCATTTGAAATATGTGGAACTATTTGAATAGTAGCACCCAAAAAGTCACCGATTCTTTCTTTTTCAATAACACTTGAATAAATCTTACCATTAGTAATATTTGAAGTATAATTTAACTCTTCATCGATGAATCTTTCATAATGCCCTAAATCAAGGTCAGTTTCGCATCCATCAGCTGTGACAAAAACTTCTCCATGTTGAATCGGTGACATAGTACCAGGATCAACATTCATATATGGATCAAATTTTTGCATAAATACTTTATAACCTTTGGACTTAAGCAAAAGAGCAATGCTCGATGCAGTAATACCCTTCCCTAGTCCAGAACAAACACCCCCTGTTACAAAGACAAACTTTGCCATATACTTCTACCTCCTAAAAATAAAAAAGCCTTCGGAGAACTTCCTAGGCTCTTTTAAATTATATCA
>CAZEMQ010000013.1:8173-14232 GCA_964513435.1 uncultured Muribaculaceae bacterium | reverse complement strand
TGGTCTCAATAATAATTGATTTTTCGCAAATTCATTGACAATATTTCATATTATAAAGTATAATTAGGTAAAGAAATAAAGGATTGGTTATATGCGATGGAGATTTAAATCATTTTTAATTTTCATATTCATATTGATAGTTGTTAGTGTCTCAGTTGGAGTAGGGTACCTATTTTATGGTGATGTAGTAGAACGTTCTAATATAGTGGTAGATGGAGATTTAACAATTAACTTTATGGATGGCGATACATTTAATTTAAGTGGAGATGCTACTATTGCCTTTTCAGTAACTAATAATAGTAGTGAAGAAAAATATTATTATATTCAATTTTCTGATGTTTATGCTAGTGGAGTAGACTATGAATTAGTATCATCAGATAATGTTGATATTAGTAATACTTTAAAATCTGATATAATATACAGTGAAGCAATGATTAATAGTAATGAAACAGTTAATTATACTTTGACATTTAAAACTAATGATTCTAAAACGTACTCTGGAACTATTAAAGTAGGGCTTCGTAGTGATGATGGTTCATCATTTGCAGATACAATCCTTAGCAACAATGAAATAAGTGAAACTGCTATTACAGCTTTTGGAGAATCAGCTACTCTTGATGAGGGATTGCTTTCTACAGAAGATGATTCAGGAACAGCTTATTACTTTCGTGGAGCAGTAACTAATAATAATGTTCAATTCGCTGGATATAATTGGAAGATTGTTAAAATTAATGGTGATGGCTCTGTTAAATTGGTTTTAGATGGTATAATTGAAGAGATAAGTAGGTATTATGAGAGTTCGATTTACTTTGATGAATCTTCTATACTTGAAGCATTAAATAGTTGGTATGATGTTAATTTGACAAATTACAGTAACTATATTGCTTATTATAAATTTTGCAATGATATAACTTTAGAAACCAATAATTCGGTATATACTGCTTATAGCAGAATTATTACAAATAAAATTCCGACATATGTATGTTTAGGTTCATCGGAAAATGGGAAGATTGGTTTGTTAACTGCTGATGAAGTAGCTATGGCTGGTGGTTCTACTAGCAACAATACTAGTTATTATTTATATAATAGTGAAATTAAAACCGCTTATTACACGATGACTGGGGCTAGATTTCAAAATGGAGTTTATTATCCGTTCATAATTACAACTGATGGGGCTATAGCAACTGATGTTGAAGGGACATTATTTCGAGGAGTAAGACCAGTTATTAATATTATTAAAACTGCTAGAGTTACTGGTACTGGTACAACTGATGATCCTTATCAAATAGTTATGAATTAGAGCTTTAGGCTCTTTTTTTCTTTACTTACAGGTCATGTCGTGTTATAATATGTGTCAATATTTTACATGTTGATATGTCAAGCAAATGATAAATGCTTAATAAGTTAATTGCAACGTGATAAAATAGTATTGTGGTGGTAGAGAATGAAATTATTTTCTGATATTTGGGACTTTTTAACAACCTTGAATTTTGTTGATATTGTATTTTTCTTTGCAGTATTAATATTAATGGTGTTAGTAGTTACCTTAATCTATTTTATAAAAATAAATAGTGAAGAAGAGACAAAAGAAGTGCATGAAGAAACAGCAGAAATGAAAATTGTTAAAGAAATTCAAGAAAATTTAAAAAGTGAGGAACCAGCAGTTAACTTTACGGAGTACGAACGGGACCAGGAAGACAAAGCGATAATTAGTTATGATGAATTATTGCATAAAAGTAATATTAATTATAATCTCAACTATGAGCAAGAAGAGATTAAAGATGATGTTTCTATTAAGAAAGTTAACTTAGATGATTTAGTTAGTAAAACTTCTGAAGAAGTACCAAAGGTTGATATTGATGTTCGTGTAATAAGTTTTGCTAAAGAAGAAGCCTTTTTGCAAGCATTGAAACAATTACAAAAAGAATTGGGGTAGGGTTATGAAGTTTAATATAATAACATTTGGTTGTAAAGTTAATCAATATGAATCAAATATGATGAAGGAAAAAATGCTTCATCATAATTTTTCTTATGAAGATAATTTAGAAGAATGTGATATTTTGATAGTAAATACTTGTACTGTTACCAATAATGCGGACAATAAATGTCTTAAAATGATTAGACATTTAAAAAGGGAATATCCAACTGCTATTTTAGCAGTAACAGGTTGTAGTTCTCAAAATAAACAAGAATTATATAATTCTTTAGATATAGATATTCTTTTAGGAAATAAAGATAAGAGCGATATTGCAAAATTAATTAAAGAATATGTTGCTAAAAGAGAAAAATATGTTTGCTTTTATAATGATCGTAATTTAGAATTTGAAGATATGGAAATAAAATCTTATGACCATGTTCGAGCATTTATCAAAATAGAAGATGGTTGTGATAATTTTTGTTCATTTTGTATTATTCCTTTTGTTCGTGGTAATGTTAGATGTAAAAACTTTGAAACAGTTTTAAAAGAAGCAACTGCATTGGCTCAAAGTGGTCACAAAGAAATTGTTTTAACAGGTATTCATACTGGTAGATACTACGATTCTAATCATGATTTGGCAGATTTAATTGAAGAACTATGTAAAATTCCTGAATTAGAAAGAATTAGAGTATCGAGTATTGAGATTACAGAAATAACTAATCGCTTCTTAGAAGTGCTCAATAATAATTCTAAAGTATGTAATCATTTGCATATTCCTTTGCAATCAGGTAGTGATGCGATTTTAAAAAAGATGAATCGTAAGTATGACTTAAAATACTTTGCTAATAAAGTTGCCCAAATAAGAGATATTAGACCTGATATTTCGCTTTCAACTGATATAATTGTTGGACACCCTTACGAAACAGAAGAAAACTTTCAAGAATGTTTAAATTTTGCATCAGAAATCGGTTTTAGTAAGATTCACGTGTTTCCTTATTCTTTACGAGTTGGAACACTAGCAGCTAAAATGCCTGAACAAGTTGATGGCAAAACAAAAAAGGAAAGGGTAAAAAAACTATTAGAACTTTCAAGTGAATTAGAAAAAAAATATTATGATTTATTTAAAGGAAAAACTGTTGATGTTTTAATTGAAGAGTGCGATAATGGTATTAGTTTTGGACATACTAGCAACTATTTATATGTTCAAATTGCACAAAATTTAGAGAAAGGACAAATCATCAAAAAAGAACTATGAATTATATAAGGGGCAAATTAAAAAAAATAATATTTCATAACAATGACACTGGCTACGTTGTAGCTTTATTTCGCATTAAAGAAACTAATGAAGTAAGTATGCTAGAAAGAGTGAATAAAACTATTACTGTAACGGGGGTATTTACTGAGGTAAATATTGATATTAGTATGACTTTATATGGCAAATACATCAATAACGAAAGATTTGGTATGCAATACGCTGTTGATTCTTACGAAATAGATACCCCGACAACTAAAGAGGCAATTATTGAATTTTTAGCTAGTTCATTTATCGAAGGGTGTGGTGAGAAAACTGCAAAAAAAATCGTCGACCATTTCGGAGATAAAACGCTAGAAAAAATTAAAGAAAGTCGTGATAATTTATTGGAAATTGAAGGCATGACAAATGTAAGAGCTTCAAAAATATTTAATTCTTTGCAAAATTATAATAAGAGCAGTGAAGCTATATTAAAATTTCAAAATTTGGGTTTTACAATTGAAGAATGTTCTAAAATATATAATAAATTTAAAGATCGTATTGATGATATATTAAATGATTCTTTTTATGATTTAAAAGAGCTAATCGATTTTCGTAAATTAGATAGTATCTATATAAATAATTTTGGTCGTGATAATTCTATTAGAATTTATGCTTGTTTATTGGAATCTATGCAAATACTTAGTAATTATACTGGAGATACTTATTATTATTGTGATGAAATATTAGGTACTTTAAATAAAGAATTTAATATTGTGTTAAGTGAAGAAGTATTTCTAGAAATGTTAAATAATCTAAAAGAGGAAGGTAAAATTTATCAAGTAGATCAAAGAATATATTTAAAACACTATTATGAAGCAGAATTAAATGTTGCCAAAAATTTAAAGAAAATTGATAACAAAATACCTGATGTGATAAAGGATTTGGAAACTAAGTTACAAGATTTAGAAAAAAGGTTGAATATCGATTATAATGCTGACCAAGAAAAAGCTATCATGAGTGCATTAGAGAATAACATTACCATTATTTCTGGAGGACCTGGTACTGGGAAAACAACTATTATTAATGCAATTACTAAACTTTATATTGAAGATAAAAAGTTGGGGCCAGCAGACATTATGGAGCAAATTGCTCTTTTAGCACCGACGGGTAGGGCTAGTAAGAAAATGGCTTCTTCGACATCTCTTCCAGCATACACAATCCACCGTTATTTAAAGTGGTATAAAGATAGCAATGATTTTTTCTATAATGAATACAATAAAACTAAGCATCGTCTTATTATCGTTGATGAAGTTAGTATGATTGATATCGATTTGTTTAATGCTTTATTAAATGGAATATCTCCAGGAGTAAAGTTAATTTTAGTGGGAGACACTTTTCAACTTCCAAGTGTTGGACCTGGCTTAGTTTTAGATGATTTAATATCGAGTGATTATTTTAATTTTGTTCCGTTAAACCAAATATATCGGCAGAGTGATAATTCTTATATTCCATATTTGGCTAAAGAAATAAAGAATAATGAACTAAGTGAAGAATTTATAACTAAGAAAGATGATTATTCGTTTTTTCAAACAAAATCTACCCAAATTAAAGATGCTATTGAACAAATAATAAAGATATCTTTATCTAAAAAAATAGATGAACACAATATGCAAATATTAGCTCCGATGTATAAAGGAGAAAATGGTATCGATAACTTAAACAATGTGTTACAAAATATCTATAATCCATCGAGTGATACAAAAAATGAAATTCCTTATTTAGATGTAGTTTATCGAGAAGGTGACAAAGTTTTACAATTAGTAAATGACTTAGATAACAATGTTTTTAATGGAGATATTGGTTTTATTGAAAGCATCAGGGGAGGCAAAATAATTATTGATTTTGAAGGTAATAGGGTAGAATATGAAAAGAAAAATTTAAAACAAATAAAGCATGCTTACGCTATAACAATTCATAAATCTCAAGGTAGTGAATTTGAACATGTTATTATGCCAATAAGTAATAGTTACTATAAAATGCTTTATAATAAACTTGTATATACTGGAGTAAGTAGAGCTAAAAAGACTTTGACAATCGTCGGAGATGCTTATGCTTTTGCTAGAGCAGTAGCCAATAATTATTCATCTGATCGTAAAACAAGTTTAAAAGATAAAATAATTGAAGTATATAATAATTAAAAAATGCCATATTAATATTGAGGTGAATTCATGAAAAATATGGTTAAAATTGCTGGTGCTGCAGCTGCCTTAGCTCTAGTTGGGGGAGGCATTTATTTAATGAATAATCAAAATGCTAAAAACCAAGTTGGAAAAAAGATGGTTGAAGCAATGGATAGTGCCGAGGAAATGATTGCTAAAAAAATCAATTAAAAAAGTCAATTAGTTTGACTTTTTTTCTTTTCTGTTCCGTTTTAAACTCCAATTGTCATGTTCAAAAGCAGCGTATTCTTCATCAACTTTTTTCTTTTTTCTTTTCAACATATCTTTTTCAATTTTTGGAATACACATGGCAATTGAATTATCTAAGTTGTGTTCATCGACATTATAAGCTCCATTTATTTCTGCTGCATATAAAGTATCACCTATAAGATGTCCTTCACTATCTAGTTCGCCGAACAAATTAACAGTTCCCAACCTAGTGTTGCATCGGTATTCAACATGAAATATTCCTTCCTCGGCGATGAAAATGATTTTATCATAAAAAGCACTTACAACAATGCCAAACTCCAAAGAATAGACAAAATAACGCCCATTAAAAGGAATAATCATTTTACCAATTCTTTTTAACTCATCAGTTAATAAAATTCTATTAGTTTCGGTTTCAGTTCCTTTTCCTTTTTTAAAAAAGCAAACTTCTGGATTAGTTCCTTCTTTACTAAGTACAACT
>CAZEMQ010000013.1:3946-8073 GCA_964513435.1 uncultured Muribaculaceae bacterium | reverse complement strand
CATTAAAATACCTTCCTTCGGCGATTATTATAGCAAAAAAGTCATAGTTTGACAATGTTTGCTTTCAATTTGTTGTATATTATAACTGGTGATAATATGAAAACATATATAAAAATTATTATTGGAGCTACTTTAATCGGTGCTTTATTTGCTTATTTTTTTTATCAAGACATCAACTCATCAGTTGAAGCTTTGATAAATAGAGACGATGAAATAAGTTTGTTTCAAGTCGGAGTATTTAAAGATTATGATAATGCATTAAATTATGAAGAGAAATTTTCTTCCTCAATAATTTATAATGATTCGAGCTACTACCGAGTTATAGTTGGAGTTGCTTATTCTAATGAAGCAATTATTAAATTAGAAGAGTTTTTTCAAAGCGAAGGAATAGAGTATTACATAAAAAGGATAAGTGTCAATGAAGAGTTATCAGATTCTTTAAAAAACTATGAAACAGTCTTATTAAAAACTGATTCTAAAGAGGTAATAAATAATATCAACAATTCAATGTTACAGATATTACTATCATATTTAGAATAACTTTGAACATAATAAAAATATGATAAAAAAGTATAAAGATTATATATTTTTATTAATAGTTTTTTTGATAATTATATTTAGTCCATATCTAAATACTTTTTTTCGTGAATTTGATACGACCTTAACTACTACTGTTATAAATAATAATTATTGTAATTCTTTAGAAAATGAATATAACTCTTTATTACAAGCTAACGAATTTTTAAACACTAGTTCTCTAAATTTAACTATAAGTAAGGTATTGTTTCGAAATATTTATAGTTTTAGTGATAATATTACTATTTATAAGGGAGAAAATTCCTCTATTAAAAATGGTAGTGCTGTTATAACGGATAAAGGTCTTGTTGGTGTAGTAAGTAAAGTAGATAAAGAAAGTAGTATAGTTAGTCTTATTACTAATGAAAGCATGAATATTTCGGTTAAAGTTGGTTCAGCATATGGAATTTTAAAAATGCAATCTGCTAAACTTATTGTAAGTAACTTAACAATGTTTGAAAACATAAATGTTGGTGATAGTATCTATACCTCAGGAATTGGTAATCTTCCTGGAGATATTTATATCGGTGAGGTAGAAAATATTACTAGTAATGGAACTCAAATAGAAATGATACTTGAAGTAAAACAAGCTGTTAATTTAAATGATATCAATTATGTAATGGTGGTAAATTAAATGTTTTATTTAATATTAGATATTTTAATTTATAATTATACACCATATTTATCTTACTTTTTTTTACTAAATATAAATACTAAAAGTTATATTTATAATTTAGCTTTAGCTTTCTTAATCGACTTATTAATAACTCCCAATCCTTTTTATACAACAATTTTTATTACTATTATTTATTACTTACACCATTATTTATTTAAATTGAATTATCACAATTTTAATATCTATTATCTAATCAATATAATAACCATTATTCTATATTATATATTTAGTATGTTAATATTTAAGTATTTAACTTTTAGTAATATTTTGAACATACTCATAATAAATAGTATTTTTATAGCTATATGTTATAAAAAAGATATTTTAAACATAAAATGTTTCAGGTGAAACAATGAATGAATATGTAAAAAAACATAAAAATAAAAAGAAAGATAATAAGAAAGATAGATTGAATAAAATAATTACCAAATTTATGTTGGCAATTATATTTTTCTTATCTAGTATTATATTTATGAATACTAGTAATAAAAATATGTTGTTATATAAAGAATATGTTTTTACTGAATCGCTGCCATTTACACAATTTAAAAGTTGGTATGAGGATTTATTTGGTAGTGTTTTACCCAAAAGTGATAATACTAAAACAGTATTTAATGATTCTTTAATTTATAAAGATATAAGTGATTATGAAGATGGAGAAGTTTTAACTGTTAGTAATAAAACTTTAGTTAATTCTCTTGCAAGTGGAGTAGTAGTTTTTAGTGGAACAAAAGATAACTATGGTAATACAGTAATTATTCAAGGTATTGATGGAGCTGATATTTGGTATGGCAATTTAGAAAATATATCCATCAATTTATATGATTATATTGAATCTGGTACAGTTATTGGTAATACAGTAGATGAATATTTATACTTAGTAATAAAGAAAGATAATGAATATATTAAATATGAAGATTATCAAAGTTAACTTTCTAACTATCTATTTATTATTAATTATGTTTTTGTGTGGTTATTTAAAGATTGGTGTAATTGCAATTTTTATTGTGATTTTTCATGAATTAGGGCATGTTCTATTTATTAAATTGTTTAAATATCAAATTATAGAAATTACGATATATCCTTTCGGAGGTATTACTAAAATAAGTAAAGATATTAATACTCCAGTAGTAAAAGAATTATTAATTGCTGTTGCAGGAATATTTTTTCAAATTATTCTTATGGGTATTATATATATTGCTCCCATTTCTATTATTACAAAAGAATTATTTTATAAATATAATTTAAGTATTATGTTATTTAATATGCTACCAATAATACCATTAGATGGTAGCATTGTTTTAAATGCGATATTTAATAAATTCTTTTCTTTTAAAGTAGCATACTATTTATATTTTTTTGTATCATGTATAGGTATTGTAATTTATTTATTAACCAATTGGTGGTTATCACTAAATAATTATTTGCTCGTATTTTTGTTTTTAGTAAAAACTTATTATGCTTATAGAAATTATCGTTATATTTTTAATAAGTTTTTACTAGAAAGGTACTTAAATGAGTATGAATTTAGGTTTATAAGTACTAAGGAAGGATGTTTAGATATATTAAAGTTAGATACTTATCAGTACTTTAAAGAAAATGGAAAAATAGTGGGAGAAGAGAAAAAACTACAGGAAAGGTTTGACAAGTCCTAGATATTTAGGTATAATTGATATGTTTTTAAGTAATTTCTTAAAAAACCGCATTGAAAAGGTTAAAAACTAGTATTAGTACCTTAAGAGCGTGACTTCAATTAAAAGGAGGTATGAAATGAAAGCTATATTTGAAACTGGTGGAAAACAATATTATGTTTCTGTCGGAGATGTTATCTATGTAGAAAAGCTAGATGCTGAAGTTGGTAGTGATATTACTTTTGATAAAGTTTTATTTGCTAATGGTGTTGCTGGTAATCCTTATGTAGATAAAGTGAGTGTTGTTTGTACTATTGAAAAACATGGTTTAAACAAGAAGATTAAAGTCTTTAAGTATAGACCTAAAAAGAAATATCGTAAGACTCAAGGACATCGTCAACCATACACTAAATTAGTAGTAAAGAAGATTGGTTAATGATAAGGGTTAATATTAAAAAAAATAAAATTGTTATAACTGGTCATGCTGATTTTGCTAGTTATGGCAAAGATATTGTTTGTGCAAGTGCATCTAGTATTGTTATTACGAGTATCAATGCATGTCTTAGATTTGATTCTACTTCTTTAGAGTATAAAGAAGCGAATGATAAACTGACAATTGATATTAAAAGTACCGATGAATTTGTTAAAATAATTATTGATAATATGATTTATATGCTAAGTGAATTAGCTAAAACTTATAATAAAAATATTAAAATAGTAAAGGAGGAAGACTGATGAAGTTCATGAAGTTAAATATTCAATTATTCGCTCATGTTAAGGCTCAAGGTTCTACTAAAAATGGTCGTGACTCTGCTGGACGAAGACTTGGAGCTAAAGCTAGTGATGGCGAAACTGTAAATGCAGGTTCTATTATTTATCGTCAAAGAGGAACTAAAATTTATCCTGGTACAAACGTTGGCATGGGTAAAGATCACACTTTATTTGCTAAAATTAATGGTGTAGTAAAATACGAAAGATCTGGTAAAAATAGAAAGAAAGTAAGTGTTTACGAAGCGTAAGCACTTTTTTTATTCAAATAAAAAGAGTATTTTTATTATTACTCCTTTATATTTTTATAGCAAAGATATTTGCTGTTTAGATAACCCAGTTATCTTAGAAATTAATTCTAGTGCAAAGCCATTTTTTTTCATATTCATTGCTATTGTCTTTTTTTCTTCGATTCGTCCTTCAGCTCGTCCTTCAGCTCGTCCTTCAGCCATTCCTTTGACCATTCCTTCAGCCAT
>CAZEMQ010000013.1:0-3846 GCA_964513435.1 uncultured Muribaculaceae bacterium | reverse complement strand
CAGTTTAACTCATATTCCCTTTCTTTTTCTGGATCCAAGTTTAATACTAGAGGTTGTTTCAGTTTAGTTTTAACCATTTCTGTTTTCATTAATATATCATCTCCCTTTATATAATCGTTAATTATTTCTTGAGGTTCTTTGCTTATCGATATATATCCTAATCTTTTCTCAAGTTTACTTAATGTAGCTTTATTATACCATTTTATTCTAATGCTCGCAATATTTAATTCATATACTTTCATTCCTGAACAATATTGTTCGCAACTATTATTTTGCAGTATAAATTCATCATTACTTTTTCTTTTACTACCAAAAGCATTAATATTTACTAATATTACTTCCTTTTTACTATATGTTCCATCTTTATTAAAGTATACATTATTATATACTTCTGCTAAGTATCTTAATTTAGAAGCTTTTAAGTCAGTATAATTTCTACGGTTCATTTCTAAAATCAAAATATATTTACCAATTTCTATCAAAGTATCACTTCTTTTAATTTTTAACTTATGGTCTGGAACAAACTCTGTATCAAGATAACAAATATTATCATAAACATAATTATAACTTAAATTTAGTAAATCAGCTAATACTGAAGCTTGATAAAAACGAAACTCGGGACTTTTAAATAGCATTTTGAAAGCTGCATCTAAAGTAAAATCAATTTCTTCTGTTGTCTGTTTAATCATAATTTCCTCACTAAAATAAATAAAATTTAAGTTTACCTCCATAACATTGTTTCAATTTGTTTCTAAGTGTATTTCATAATTAGTTTTTCTCCCTTCATTATATATATATTTAAAAAAAAGTTAATTTTAGTTTTTTTTTATGTAATTTTTTAATAAAAATACATAAAAAAACTACTGTTTAGGCAGTAGCAAATGAAAATCTAATTTTTAAAACTAGCATCCAAATAATAAATTGGTCTTTTTTCTTTAAAATATTGCATTTCAAAATCAGTCATAATGTTAGGAATATTTCTCTCATCATTATGTAAATCTAAACTGACAGTATCAAATATATACCAATAATTAGATAATGTTTCTAAAGAATAAGCAAATAAGCCTTTGTTATCAGTTTTTAAAATAATATGTTTATCTTTTTTGAAAATACGGTCATATAGTTTTAAGAAACTTTCATGAGTAAATCTATTTTTTTCGTCGTGTTTTTTAGGCCATGGTTCTGAAAACGTTAAATAAATTGTATTAATTTCTTTACCAAAGATATTAATTATATTTCGAGCATCATCTTTTATCAATTTTAAATTATTTAAGTTTTCCCTTTCTAAATTTTTAGCAGCAGTAGCAATTTGGGATTCATTTAGTTCCAAAGCGATAAAATTAATATTTGGGTATTTTTTTGCCATTTGTATGATGAATTGACCTCGACCGGAACCGAGTTCTAAATAAATAGGATTATGATTACCAAAAAAATCATCCCATTTCCCTTTATATTTATAAGGCGTACTTACATAATATTTACAATTATTTAAAATACTACTAGCATTTTTAACTACATTATATTCCATTTTCTCACATCCAATAACATTTTACCACGAGTAATTGTTTTTTAAAAGGGATTGTGTTAATATATTTTTAGGTGATATGCATGTTTGTTGATGAACTAACTATAAAACTTATGGCTGGATCTGGTGGGGATGGTTGTACTTCTTTTAGAAGAGAAAAATACGTCCCAATGGGAGGTCCAGATGGTGGCAATGGTGGCAAGGGTGCTAGCATTATTTTTCAAGTTGATAAAAGTTTGAAGACTTTAATCGATTTAAGTTATCGCAAGATAATTAAAGCTCAAAAGGGAGAAAATGGTAAGGGTTCAAATAAATATGGTAAAAATGCTGAGGATATAATTATAAAAGTTCCAGCTGGGACTACCGTTTATAACGCGGAAACTAATGAAATAATTGCTGATTTAACTACTGATGATGAATCAGTGATTGTTGCTCGAGGTGGTCGTGGTGGCAAAGGCAATAAATCTTTTGCAACGCATGACATGCCAGCTCCAAAGTTTAGTGAAAAGGGCGAGCCTGGTGAAGAGTTAACTGTTAGACTCGAACTAAAAGTATTAGCAGATGTAGGATTGATTGGTATGCCAAGCGTTGGTAAATCAACATTACTTTCTATTATATCGAGTGCTAAACCTAAGATTGCCGCGTATCACTTTACGACACTTTCTCCTAATCTAGGAGTAGTAAAACTAAAAAATGGTGATTCCTTTGTGATGGCTGATCTGCCGGGATTAATCGAAGGAGCAAGCGAGGGTGTAGGATTAGGTCATGAATTTTTACGTCATGCCATGCGAACTAAAATACTTGCTCATGTAATTGATATGGGCTCAAGTGAAGGAAGAGACCCTATCACCGATTACGAAATAATAAGAAAAGAAATATCTAAATATGATAATACTTTAAAGGAAAAGAATGAAATAATTGTAGCTAATAAAATGGACTTGCCAAATGCCCAAGAAAACCTAGAAGCTTTCAAAAATAAATTTAAAAATCTTCAAGTAGTTGAAATAAGTTGTCTGGATAATACTGGTATTGATAACTTGATTATTGCATTAGCTAAAGAACTAGAAGATATTCCAGAAGTGAAATTATATGAAGAAAGTGACTTTAAATTATATAAGTTTGAAGATACAAAACCATATCAAATAAAAAGAGATGGAAACATATGGGTAGTCAGTGGTAAGCAAATAGAAACATTACTTAAAATGACCAAATTTGAAGAAGATGAAGGTGCTTTGCGTTTTGCTCGCAAATTTAAAGGTATGGGAATTGAAGATGAACTTACTAAACTTGGAGCAAAACCAGGAGATGAAGTTCAAATTCTTGATTATATGTTTACCTTTAAAGATGATGAGTACGAAAAATAATCATTTAACGAGTATTAATTGTTAATACATCTCCAATTTTAAAACCAATACTAGTATTTTGAGGAATTACTAAAATACTAGTATTTTTTATATCTTCATCTACTTTTATATATTTATATTTTGGAATATTTCGATAAATATACAAAATAGAATTATTTTTATTATTAATTACGATATAATCATTACAATTATTAAAAAATGTATTAAAAGAATTTTTGTTTTTATATAATTTATTCTTCTTTTTAAAATATTTAATTAAATCCCTCATATTATCAATAATATTTACATTGTCTAAATTTAAATTCATTTTTCATCTCTAAATTATATGATAACAATTGAAAAAAAATTAAATTAATGATATTATTTTAGTATAGGAAACAGGTGATATGAATGAAGCCCAAAACAAGAATAATACTTTTATGTGTGATATCTATACTTATTGTTACAGTTTTAACTTTGGGAATAACTTATTCTTATATGAAAGCACAAATTGATGTTGAACCAATAACTGAAGTAACACTTTCTAGTTGTGCTAAAATTACTTTACAAGATAATGGAGTATCCATTGATTTGAGTAATTCTTATCCTATGAGTAAAAATAGAGCTCTTGAAACAACACCATATACTTTTACAGTGGCATCTAGTTGTGAATCGTATGTTGGTTTTGACCTTTATTTAGCGACGTTAGGAACTAATACTTTGGATGCTAAAAATATTCATTATATTATTACGAATGTAGGAACAACTGATATTATAGCTGAAGGAATACTTAGTGAGGCTGATGATGGTTCATCGGAGTTTGCATCTTCTGAAGAAGAAGAATTAAGAAACGGAATTGGAGGCAGTTTTAATGCTATTTATAAACTGTATAGTGCTTCGATACCTTTACAAGGTAGTGTTTCATATGATTTATATTTATATATTGATGAAGATGTAACTGATGAATCAACTATGAAT
>CAZEMQ010000012.1:0-14289 GCA_964513435.1 uncultured Muribaculaceae bacterium | reverse complement strand
TTTTTTAGTTGAATTCTAAATAGAACAATGTATTAAAATTGTGTTCTTCTATAACCGTTTCTCCCTGATCTGCTGCTTGCATTTCTTCAGTTGTTACTAAGAAATAAGTATGAAATAAGTAATCTTGTCCATCGCTACTAACTGGATCATCCCAAGTTAAATCAATGTGTAACCATTCATCTTCAAAATAAACTGTGTTCCATATGTGACCAGTTGTTGAATATGATATTTCATCTGGAGTAGTAGCAACTTTAAAATTATTATAACCTAATTTAGTTAAGAATATTGCCATTAAATCAGTATAACCGTTGCAAGTGGCATAACCTTCAAATAATGGTCCATATGCGGTATAAGAATTATATTCGCTACTATTTTCTTCATTTCTTTCGACATCATATTTAGCATTGTTGATAATATAATCATGAATAGTCTTTATTTTTTCATATTCACTCATCGAATCCGTAATAATTTGTTCTAGTATTAAATCAACTCTAGCATCTATAGCACTTATTTCTTCATCTGTATATAAATAATCAATAGTAAGGGTAATTTCACCATTTTCATTAATACTAGTTCTAACATTTGTAAAGCTATTAAAAGGATGGACATAATTATTTAAATGAGTAAGTATCAATTCATCACTACTTATATCTGAAATATCATTGATGCAACTACTATACTCTTCGGGACAATAAAATGTAAACTGATCCCAGCCATTATTAATTACACTATAATAAATATTTAATAAATCTTGATAAGAATAGGGAATATAAGTATCAGTTCTTTGAACAAACAGATAATCATACTCTTTTTCATATCCATTGCTTTCTTTAATAACTAATTTTACTTCATTACTTACTAGTGCTACTAAATTATCAGTTATAGGGTCTAAAAATACAACTGTTAGGGCAATTAAAATACCGCAGATTATCAATATAATTATTTTCTTCATGTGCTCACCTATAATAATAATAGCAAAAAAAAATAAAGTAAACAATTGTTACTTCATATTTTTTACTTTTTGTGTCAATCTTGCTTTTTGTCTATCAGCAGTATTTTTCTTTATCAAACCTTTGCTAACTGCTTTATCAGAATATTTTTGAATATCTTTTAATAACTTTTCTGCTTCTTCTTTATTGTTAGCAGCGATGCTCTTATCGCAGTTTTTGATAAGGTTTTGAACACGCATTTTAAGTTCATGATTATTAGCTGTTTTTTTGGCAATAACTTTTACAGCTTTTTTAGAACTTTTAATATTTGGCATAATCCAACTCCTTCCTTAGTTCGTTATAATTTTAACAAATTATTGCTTATTTAGCAAGTATTTTAGTTAATATCTAACTTTTTGATGAAAATTTAATATTTATTTCATCGTTCGACATATTATTTATTATATTTATAGTAGTATATATGTGTGATAATATGAAAGCAAGATTTAGGCAAAGAAAGCTAGTGGTAAAAGTTTTATTTAAATTAATAGTAATAGTGTTAATAATAGCTGTTTCATTCGGTGCAACATTTAAAGTAATGTATGATAGCATAGTTATTGATTTAGATAATAGTATTTATTTATCGTATTTGGTAAATGATACTTTTTCTAAGTTTTCTTTAAGTGATATAGTCAATTTATCTAGTACAGAATTTTTACTTAAGTATTCTTTTGGAATTGAAAAATTTAATTCTGGTATTAATGATATTTCTCTTGATACTCCAGTTGTAAGTGAAGTAGAAAGTACATCTGTTACTAATAATGATGCGTTAGTATATATTTATAATAGTCATCAAGCAGAGAGTTATCGCAGTGATTTTGCAGAGAGTTTTAATATTAATAATACAGTTTATTTAGCTAGCTATATATTAAAAGAATATTTGGAAGACTTAGGTATTGCTACAATTGTTGAAGAAAATAGTATTGTTGATATTTTAAATACTAATGGATGGAAATATGGAAGTAGTTATGTTGCAAGTCGTATATTGTTAGAACAGGCTTATAAAGAAAATCCTAGTTTAGTGTTTTTTATCGATTTACATCGGGATGCTGCAAGTTATGAAAAAACGATGGTGGAAATTGATGGTGTTAAATATGCTAAAGTGATGTTTGTTGTAGGGCTTAAACATGAAAATTATGCAAGTAATTTGGAAGTTGCTAATAACTTAAATGAAAAGATTAAAGAATTTAATGAGGAACTTACTAGAGGAGTTTTGCAAAAGGGTAGTAGTGGGTCAAATGGGATATATAATCAAGACTTTAACAGTAATGTGGTACTTATTGAAATTGGTGGACAATACAATTATATTGAAGAGGTCAATAATACCTTAAAAGTATTAGCAGATTCGATATATGATTATTTTGAGGAATACTTATGAAAAAGAAAGGTAATTGGTTTTTACGAATAACATTTGTTTTGTTTATTATATTTTTAGGACTTTATATCGCTTCAATAAGTGGTTATTATCAAGCTAAAGTTGGAAATAAAGTAGCTTTGACAGAAGATGCGATAAAACAATTTGAAGAAGATGTTTTAAATGGAGAGGCTGTCGATATAAAAAATTATTTACAAGAAGATAATCTTGATTATTCAAATTTTTTTACTGATTTAGGAGATAAATTTACTGAATCGGTTCAAGAGATACTTACAGATGGTTTAGGGGGTGTTTGGGATGCAATAAAGATTTTGTTTTTTTAGTAACTTTATTGTATAATATTGGCAGGTGTGATGAAATGCAAACAGAAAAGATTAGAAATTTTTCAATAATTGCTCATATAGATCATGGTAAAAGTACTTTAGCTGATAGAATATTGGAGATAACAAATGCTGTTTCCCAAAGAGAAATGAAAGATCAACTTTTAGATAGCATGGATTTAGAAAGGGAAAGAGGCATTACAATTAAGTTGAATGCTGTAAAGCTAGAGTATAAAGGATATACTATCAATTTAATAGATACTCCAGGTCATGTCGATTTTTCTTATGAAGTTTCTCGTAGCTTGGCGGCTTGTGAAGGTGCTATTTTAGTTGTTGATGCTGCTCAAGGAATTGAAGCTCAAACATTAGCTAATTTGTATTTAGCTTTAGCTAATGATTTGACAATTATTCCTGTTATTAATAAGATAGATTTACCTAATGCTGATATTCCTAAAGTAAAACAAGAATTGGTTGATGTTTTAGGATTTAAAGAAGAAGATATAATTTTGTGTAGTGCTAAGACTGGTGAAGGGGTTAGTGATATTTTAGATGCCGTTATAAATCGAGTTAAGCCACCAGTAATTGATGCCTCAGCTCCAACTAGGGCTTTAATTTTTGATTCTTATTTTGATTCTTATCGGGGCGTTATTTTGCTTGTTAAAATTGTTGATGGTTCTATTCGTATTCATGATAAAATTAAGTTATTAGCTACTGGAGGAACTTTTGAAGTTGTTGAGTTAGGTGTTCACACTCCAAAAGAAGAAAAGTACGAAGTTTTACAAAGCGGAGAAGTTGGTTATATTGCAGCAGCAATAAAAGATATTTCTTTAGTTTCAGTTGGGGACACAATAACTACTTTAGAAAAACCAGCCATTGAGCCTCTGGCAGGGTATAAAAAGATGAAACCAATGGTTTTTTCAGGAATATTCCCAATTGAAGCTAATAAGTATGAGGAATTAAAAGAAGCTTTAAATAAATTAAAACTTAATGATTCTGCTTTATCTTTTGAACCAGAAGTTAGTGCAGCTTTAGGATTTGGTTTTCGCATTGGCTTTTTAGGTTTATTACACATGGATGTAATTATAAGTAGAATTGAAAGAGAATTTAATATCGGTATTATTGCTACAAGTCCAAATGTTATATATAATGTTAAACTTACTGATGGTAGTGTAATCGAAGTCGATTCACCGAATAAGATGCCAGATAGAGTAAAGATAGATTATATTGAAGAACCATATATTTATACTAATATAATTTCGCCATCAGAATATGTCGGAGCAATTATGGAACTTTGTCAAAATAAAAGAGGTATTTATAAATCAATTGAGTATATTGATGCTACTAGAATCAATGTTCATTATGAAATACCTTTATCAGAAATTGTATATGATTTTTATGATAAATTAAAAAGTACAACTAAAGGGTATGCTTCTTTTGATTATGAAGTTTGTGGTTATCGTCGAAGTGAATTAGTTAAAATGGATATTTTGTTAAATGGTGAGGTAGTTGATGCTTTAAGTGTAATTGTCCATAGAGATTTTGCTTATACCAAAGGAAGAGCGATTGTTAAAAAATTGCGAGATTTAATCCCTCGTCAGATGTTTCAAATTCCAATTCAAGCTAGTATAGGTTCTAAAGTTATTGCTCGGGAAAACATAAGTGCAATGCGTAAAAATGTTTTAGCTAAATGTTATGGTGGAGATGTTTCTCGAAAAAGAAAGCTATTAGAACATCAAAAAGAAGGAAAAAAGAGAATGAAAATGGTCGGAGCTGTTGAAGTGCCACAAGAAGCATTTTTAGCAGTTTTAGGAGGTGAAGAGTAATGGTTGTTAATAATAATATTTATCCATCACTAAATAAACCAAAAGCAAGAAGTACTTGCAAGATAATAAAATGTTTTAATCTCATAATTCGAAGGGTAGAGAATAATGCGTAAGTCAGTTTATATTCATATTCCATTTTGTAAGAGTATCTGTTCTTATTGTGACTTTTGTAAGTTCATATATAATGAAAAATGGGTTGGAGCATATTTAACGGGATTACACAACGAAATAAAAGATAGATATATGGACGATGATATAAAAACCATCTACATTGGTGGAGGAACTCCATCAGCATTGAGCATCCCAGAGTTGCGACGTCTTTTTAAAATAATATCAGTATTCAAAACAGATAATTTAGAAGAATTTACTTTTGAGTGTAATATTAACGATATAACTAAAGATTTATTAGTTTTGCTAAAATATAATAAAGTCAACCGTCTTAGTATTGGTATTGAATCATTTGATGAAAAGAATTTGAAATTTTTAGAAAGAACTGCTAACTTTAAAGATGCTCAAAAAAAAATAAAATTATGTCGGGAACACGGTTTTGAAAATATCAACATTGATTTGATGTATGCTATTCCAGGAGAGACTTTAAAAACATTAAAAAAAGATTTAGATTTAATTCTTAAGTTAAATCCAACACATATAAGCACTTATAGTCTAATTTTAGAAAATCATACTAAACTTAGCAATGCAAACGTAAGTTATGTTGAAGAAGAATTGGATTATGAAATGTTTAAACTAATCGAAAAACGACTTAAAGGCAGTAATCATTATGAAATTAGTAACTTTTCTTCTTATGGCTTTGAATCAAAACATAATTTGGTGTATTGGAATAATGAAGAATATTATGGTTTTGGTTTAGGTTCTGCAGGTTATATTGATGATATAAGATATCAAAATACTAAGAATTTAAAACAATATCTTTTAGGTAATTATGTAGCAGAGAAGGAAATACTAGGAAAAAAAGAAAAGATGGATTATGAAATAATGTTAGGTCTTAGAAAAATTAAAGGTGTCGATTTAAAAGTATTTAAGGAAAAATATGATGTTGAATTAGAAGAAGCTTATGATATCAAAGAATTACTTAAAAATAAGGATTTAATTAAGAAAAAGGGGCATATTTTTATAAACCCTGAAAAGTTATATATAATGAATGAAATATTAATTAAAATAATTTAAATAAAATCACTATTTTGGGATAAACTAAAAATGGTGATTTTATGCTTTTAGATTTAAAAATACTAAATGGGGAATTGTCTCCGAAATTCGATATTTATAACGATATTTATTCGGTCATTATCGAAGAAGAAATTGATTCTTTAGTAATCGAATATGAAGTAAGTGATGGCTATATTGTAAATGTCATTGATAATGTTGATTTGGATGTTGGAGAAAATGAAGTATATATTCAGTTAATCGGGGATAATGAAATAAATACATATACACTTTTAGTATATAAAGAAAGTAGTGCTCCAGTATTTAACTATGAATATAGCGAAGAAGTAGTAGAAGTACAAGAGGAAGTTCCAGAGTATGCAGCAGCATTAATTACTGGTACTTGTATAGTAATAATATTAGTTATATTCTTATTGTTGTTTAAAAAAAAGCATTAAAAATGACGGGCTTAAAACCCGTCGTAATTTATATTATCAAAGCATTTAATCGCTTTGATATTTCTATTATATGTAAAAAACTGCAGATTATGCAGCTTTTTTGGCAAATGTTTTTGCTTCTCTAACACTAGTAATTATTCTTTCTCCATTTATAGTTTTCTTTTGCAAATTTGGTTTTTGTTTCATTTTAGTTGCTTTTAAAGAAAACGGTCTTTTGTTACCACTTAAAGGTTTTTTAGTAGTTACTTTTATAGCCATAATATGCCTCCTTTTCGTTACTTACAAATTTTATCATTATATTGGGGCTTTGTCAATTTTTAATTTTAAATTTCCCCATTGAAAAAGCCTAAAAATGATATATAATATTTATGAGGTATTGATATGTATGCACCACTTAAAGTAACAACAGAATATAGTTTACTTAAAAGTTTGATTAAAATTCCCAATTTAATCTCCTTTTTAGTGGCTAATAATATTTCTGCATGTGCTATATGTGATGAATCATTATATGGAATATTAGAGTTTTATAATGCTTGTTTGGATAATGATATCAAACCAATTATTGGGCTTAGTATTAATATTAATGATAAAGAAGTATATTTATATGCTAAAAATTATCAAGGATATAAAAATTTATTAAAAATAAATACTATTAAAGAACAAAGAGAACTTGGTATAGTTGATTTAGAAAAATATCGAAGTGATATTGTAGTAATTGTTCCGTATCAAAGTATTGATGTTTATCAAAGTTTGCTATTCTTCTCTCATTTATATATTGGTTATGCTAATTTAGCTCAAAAAAATAATGCAAGTATTATTACTAATAATATATTATATGTACAAGATATTAGAGCTTTAAATGTAGAAGATACTAAGTATTTAAGTTTTTTAGATGATATGCGAAAAGAAGAAAAAAAAGATTATTCAAATTGCTATTATCAAAAATTAGATTTTATTGATAGTGAGAAAATAGCTGAGTTTTGCTGTTTGTTCGATTTGAAAATACCTACTAATAATAGATATATTCCTGAATATAAACCGAATATTGATGAATTTAGTTTTTTAACTAATCTTGCCAATAAGGGACTTAATAAAAGATTGAAAGGAAAAGTAAGTGCAAGATATCAAGAAAGATTAAATTATGAACTAAGTGTTATTAAGAAAATGGGCTTTGTCAATTATTTTTTGATTGTTTATGATTATGTTTTATATGCTAAGAAAAATGGAATCTTGGTTGGACCTGGAAGAGGATCTGCAGCAGGATCTCTTGTAAGTTATTCTATTGGTATTACAGATATCGATCCTATCGAATATAATTTGTTATTTGAACGTTTTTTAAATCCAGAGAGAGTCAGTATGCCCGATATCGATATTGATTTTGATGCTACTAGAAGAGGAGAAGTAATCGAATATGTTCGAAGAAAATATGGTGATGACAAAGTAGCTTTGGGATTAACTTTTAATACTTTAAAAAGTAAGTTGGCAATTCGAGAAGTTGGTAAAATTTTAAAAGTAGATTCTACTTTGATAGATCGTTTTTGTCATGTTTTAGATGCTCAAAAATCTCTTAAGGATAATTTAGTTAACGAATATGTCCGAAAATATTTACATAATTATAAAGAATTAAAGGAAGCTTATAAAATTTCTTGGCATCTTGAGGGCTTAAAGCGAAATATTTCGACGCATGCTGCTGGAGTAGTTATTTCTAGTGTGGATTTAGATGAAGTTATTCCAATTCATTATAATAATAATGAATTAGTTACTGGGGTAACTATGGATTATTTAGAGGATATAGGATTGTTGAAGATGGATTTTTTAGGACTTAAGAACTTAACAATGATTGCTAATATGTTAAAAATGATTGGTAGCAATGTCTTAAAAGATATCGATTTAAATGATAAAGCCGTTTATGAAGTTTTTAAAACTGGCAAAACAGAGGGGATATTTCAATTTGAAACTCCAGCAATGAAAGATTTGTTAGCTAAATTACAACCTAATTCTTTTGCAGATTTAATTGCAGGGGTGGCTTTAGGAAGACCTGGTCCGAAGGAAAATGCTCCCGAATATATTCGAAGAAAAAAAGGAGAAGAAAAAATAAGTTATTTGCACCCAGACTTGGAAAATATTTTAAAAGATACTTATGGTATTTTAATTTATCAAGAACAAATAATGGCAATATTAGTTAGTATCGGTGGATATGAAATGGGAGAAGCGGATTTAGTAAGAAGAGCAATATCTAAGAAAAAAGAAGATGTTTTAAAGTCTGAAGAAGAAAAATTTATATCGAGAGCTACTAAAAGAGGATATAGTTATAATGTAGCTAAAGAAATATATAATTTAATTGTTAAATTTGCTAGCTATGGTTTTAATAAATCACACTCAGTTGCTTATGCTTTAATTGCTTATCAAATGGCTTATTTAAAAACTTACTATCCAGCATATTTTTTCGTCGAATTATTAAATAGTGGTAATAGTAGTAAAAATACTTACTATTTTAGTTATTTAAAGAATAAAGGGATTAAATTTTTTAAACCAAGTATCAATAATATTAATAATGATTATTATATTTTAGAAGATAAACTTTATATGCCTTTAAGTATTATTAAAAATATTACTAGGGATATTAGTGAAAAAATAATTAGTAGTAGGGGTAATGGTTATAGTGATATATTTGATTTTGCTTCGAAAACAGCGAGTTTTATGACTAGAGAGATTATGGAAAGACTTATTAGGGCTGGAGCAATGGATACTTTTGCTTTAAATCACCAAACTATGATAAACAATATCGATGCGGCATTAAATTATGGAGAAATTGCTAGCGTTTCAGGTATGATTGATAAACCTCTTATTGTTGAATGTGATGAATTTTCTCAAGATATTTTGCGGGAAGATGAACTTGCTAGTTATGGCTTTTATATTACAAATCATCCTGCTAGTAAGTTTTTGACACCAGAATATATGAAATTGAGTGCAATGAAAGATTTTGCTTATAAGAAAATAAAAGTAGCAGTTGTAGTAGAACAAATAAATAAAATAAAGACAAAGAAAAATGAAGATATGGCATTTTTTAAAGCTACTGATGAAACTGGAAATGCCGAGTTTACAGTCTTTCCTAGAGTTTATACTTTGTTTTTAGGTATCAAAGAAAATGATTTAATAATTGTTTATGGCGAGGTTCAAAGAAGATTTGACAAATACCAAATTATAGTTAATAATATAAAAAGAACGGGTGGGTCAAATGAATGATGAGATAAAAAGATTTTTTGATAGCATAGGTTTTTCGGGAGAGGGTTTTGAATTTTCTACAGTTTTAAAAGTAGTACTCAAAAAAGAAAAACAAAGTTTTATTGTATATATCAAGAATGCTGAAGTTATTCCAGTTGATTTGGTAAATCAATTGCTTTTATGTGCTGGTAATGGAATAAATGGAACTAAAAAGTGTGAAGTAAGACTCGTTTATGATACTGTAACACAAGAGGATGTAAAAAATTATTTGGAGTATTTTATTGATGAAATAATTATTCGACGTCCATCTTTGATAGGTTTAAAAAAAATGAATGTCGATTATATGGATAATACTTTATATTTTAATGTCTTAAATGAATTTGAAAAAAGTGATTTAGAGCGAGAAAGCAACAATTTAATAAATCAACTTAAACGTTATGGATTGGGAGACTTTAAAATTGAAATAAATATTTCTGAAGATTTAAGACATCAAGTACAAGAGGAAATTGAACATGATCGGGCTAGTGTTGAGGTAAAAAAAGAAGATTCTCCAATAGTAATAGGTAGTCATAAAGAAGGAAATGTAGTTCAATTAAATAATATTTTGGGAGAAACTAAAAATGTTATTGTTGAAGTTTATATATTTCAAAAAGAAGTTGTGGAACGACAAGGAAAAAAAGGTCCAATTTTTATATTGAATATGAAGGTTAGTGATAAAACTGACAGTTATTTAATGAAATTGGTTAGATTTAATGAAGAAGAATTTAGTGAAATAAATAAAAAGTTAAATGTTGGTTCATGGTATCGTGTTCATGGTAATATTGAGATGGATGCTTATTTAAAACAAATGATATTGAATGCTAAAAATATTGAAATTATTCCATCTAAAGATATTAAAGTAAAAGATGAAGCCGAAGAAAAAAGAGTTGAGCTTCATGCCCATACGATGATGAGTATGATGGATGGAGTAATAGATGCTAGTGCTTTGGTTAAGTTTGCTGCTAAATTAGGACATAGAGCTGTTGGAATAACGGATCATAATTGTTTGCAAGCTTATCCCGATGTTTATAATGCGTTAGGTAAAATAAATAAAGGGAAAGAAGATAAAGATAAATTCAAAGCTTTATATGGTGCTGAGATAAATGTTGTTGATGTCGAATCAAATATAGTTTTCAAAAATAAAGAATATAGTTTATTTGATCAAGAATATGTTGTATATGATACAGAAACTACTGGTTTAAATAGTGGAACTGACCAAATGATTGAAATTGGGGCAGTAAAGGTAAAAAATAATGAAATAATAGATAGGTTTGATGAACTTATTGCTTGTAGTACACCTTTACCTAATATTATTGTAGAGCTTACTAATATTACTGATGAAATGTTGGTTGGTAAAGATACTGAAGAAAATGTAACTAAAAGATTTTTGGAGTTTATTGGTGATTTGCCACTGGTAGCTCATAATGCCCAATTCGATATTTCTTTTATTGAAAGTGCTGTAAAAAAATATAACTTAGGAGAATTTAATAATACAGTTATCGATACTATGGGAATGGCTAGAAATATGTACCCTAATTGGAGAAATCATAAACTTTCGACTTTAGTAAAAAATTTGGAAGTTGAATGGGATGAAGATAAACACCATAGAGCAGATTATGACTGTGAAGGAACTAGTAAGTGCTTTTATAAAATGCTTCAAGAATTAAAGGGGCAAAATATTAAAACAACTTTGGATTTAGAAACTTTAGCAAATAAAGATAATGCTATTAAATTTGCTCGTCCTTTTCATTTGAGTGTTATTGCTAAAAATAAAGTTGGTTTAAAAAATTTGTTTAAAATTATTAGTTTAGCAAATACGAAATATTTATATAAAGGAAAAGAGCCAAAAATTCCTCGAACTGATTTAATTAATTTAAGAGAGGGTTTATTAATTGGTAGCGGTTGTATTAATGGTGAAGTATTTGATAAGGGTAGTTCTTTAGCGGATGATGAGTTAATTGATATGATGAATTTTTATGATTATATTGAAGTTCAACCTGCATCTTGTTGTAGTCATCTTATCGGCGATAATAAAAAATTTCATAATGTTTTTGAATATAATGGATATATATCAAGACTTATCAAATTAGCTAAAAGAACCAATAAATTACCAGTAGCAACGGGTGATGTTCATAATTTGCGTCCTGAAGATTTGATATATCGTAAAATTATTATTAACCAAAAAACTAATGGAAGACTTCATCCTTTAAATAAAAGTGATATTGAAATACCTAATATGTATTTTATGACAACAGAAGAGATGATGGAACAATTTGCTTTTTTGGATGCTGATTTGCAAAAAGAAGTAGTTATTACAAATACTAATAAAATTGTAGATATGGTAGAAGAATTGCAAATTATTCATGATAAACTTTATACTCCAATTTTGGAAAACTCTGCTGAAGAAACAAAGAAAATGGTTTATGATAAGGCTCATGAAATATATGGAAATCCACTTCCAAAAAATATCGAAGAGCGTTTAGAAGCAGAGCTAGCAGGTATTATCGGTGGTGGCTTTGATGTCATTTACTTAATTGCTGAAAAGTTGGTTAAGAAAAGTAATGCTGATGGATATTTCGTGGGATCTCGTGGGTCAGTAGGTTCATCTTTAGTTGCTACAATGATGGGCATTACTGAAGTCAATGGATTGCCACCACATTATGTTTGTCCAAAGTGTAAAAAATCTTATTTTGAAACAGAAGATGGTGAAAGTTTAGCTATGCTTTATTCTAGTGGTTATGATATGCCGGATAGGACTTGTGAATGTGGTGAAAAATTAAAAAAAGAAGGGCAAGATATGCCATTTGCAACATTTCTTGGCTTTAAAGCTGAAAAGGTTCCAGATATTGATCTTAACTTTTCTGGGGATAATCAAGCAGATGCTCATAATTACGTAAAAGTTTTATTTGGAGAAGACCATGCATATCGTGCTGGAACAATATCAACAGTGGCTGATAAAACAGCTTTTGGGTATGTTCGTGGTTATTGTGAAGATAAAAATATTATTTTAAACAATATTGAAATTGAACGTTTGGCAATTGGATGTACTGGTGTTAAGAGAACAACTGGTCAACATCCTGGAGGTATAATCGTTATTCCTCAATATATGGATGTATATGATTTTACTCCATATCAATATCCAGCAGATGAGCCAGATAGCACTTGGTATACAACTCATTTTGATTTCCATGCTATTCATGATAATGTCTTAAAACTAGATATACTTGGACACGATGATCCAACAATGCTTAGATATTTAGGAGATACAACAAAGGTAAATATTCTAGATATTCCTTTTGATGATAAAAACGTAATTAGTTTATTTACTTCTCCGAAAGTTCTTGGAGTAACTGAAGAACAAATTTTAAATAAAACTGGAACATTAGGTATTCCTGAATTTGGAACTAACTTTGCCATAAATATGCTTTTGGAAATAAAACCAACACATTTTGCTGATTTAGTAAAAATTGCAGGATTATCTCACGGAACTAATGTTTGGCAAGGGAATGTGCGTGAATTAATTGTCAATGAAGTAGCTTCATTTAATGAAGTAGTTGGTTGTCGTGATGATATTATGGTTAGTCTTATAAATTATGGTTTAGAGGCACCGAAAGCATTTAAGATAAGTGAATTTGTTCGTAAAGGTAAAGCTAAAAAAGAACCTGATGCTTGGCTTGAGCATGCTGCTTTAATGCGAGAACACAGTGTCCCAGAATGGTTTATCGAATGTTGTCGAAGGATTGAATATATGTTTCCTAAAGCCCATGCTTGTGCTTATGTGATGATGGCTTATCGAGTAGCTTGGTTTAAAGTTTATTATCCTCTTTATTATTACTCAGCATTCTTTTCAATAAGAAGGAGTGATTTTGACGTTAAAGCAATGCTTGGAGGATATGATGGTATAAAAAGAAGACTTATCGAAATAAAAGAAAAAGGCTTCGGGGCAACTGCTAAAGAAAGTGCTGTTGCTGATACTTTAGCAGTAGCTTTAGAAATGCTTGCTCGAGGATATCGCTTTGAAAATATCGATTTAGAAAAGTCATTAGCTAAAACATTTTATATCGATGAAGAAAACAAAGCTTTATACTTGCCATTTATGGCAGTTGATGGACTAGGAGAAAGTGTTGCTAATAAAATAGTTGAAGAAAGAGAAAAGAAACCATTTTATTGTATTGATGACTTTCAAACTAGAGGTAAAGTAAATCAAACAACAGTCAACAATTTAAAAGAGCTAGGAATATTTAAAGATATGCCTGAATCAGCTCAATTAAGTTTGTTTTAAAAGGAGGAAAAAATGACACAAGAAGAACTAATAAATAAAATTGAAGAAGTTATTACAAGAAAATACCCTTATATGGAAAACAGGTTGGAACTTTTGATGCAAGCTCCAATCCCCGCAATGGATATTATACTTTATTACAGTCCAGATGATACAACTGTTACTTTTTGGGATAGCACGGAAGTATCAAAAATGAGTATTGTTTCTGATGATATAACAGTACCCCAATTTTTAGATAGGTTTTTTGTTAGTGCTTTAATATCAATGATTTTAAAAGACCGTGATTGGATAAAATCTCTTGATAAAGATAATAATAGAGTAACTTTTGTGACTGATTTTCCTAGATCTTTAAATAATATTTCTGGCATTGGTTGTGGAGAATTAAATATTGTTTTAGATTTTTCTAATCATCCAGATAAAGAAAGGTTAATAGATTATTTTTATACTAGTTTATTATGCCAATATTATTTAGGACCAAAAGGTGCTGCAAACTTGAGTCCTATTGATAGCGATGAAGCTAGTAAACGGGAAACAATTGAAAGCTTAACCAAGGAAGAAGCATTGGCTTTATTAAGCCAACTAGATGAAAATGAATTGAAGAGGCTTTTGATGCAAATACC
>CAZEMQ010000011.1:0-14802 GCA_964513435.1 uncultured Muribaculaceae bacterium | reverse complement strand
ATGTCGATACCATTAATATTTATCCTTTAACAACACATCTATTGTTAAATAAATTATACAACACATCTGTTCACTTTTCAACACTTATGTTGTAACAAATGTTATAAATGTAATGGTGATAAATATGTATTACACAGAAAGACTACAATGGGTAAGAGATTGCAGAAATGTAACTCAAAAAGAAATTGCCGATTATCTAAGAATCAAGCAACAACAATATGCAAGATATGAAAAAGGTATAAATGTAATGCCAATAAGTTATTTGCCTCAAATATGTAAATATTTAGATATTTCTGCTGACTACTTACTAGGACTTATAGATGAACAAATTTCATATAAAATAAACAGGACCAAAATAAATAATTAGCCCTGTTTTTTTATAACATTTATTTTAAATAATACATATAATTTATTAGGTGGTTTTATGTTTGGAACAAATACTATTAGCAGTGGTTTAACATTATCAAAAGTTTTATCTGGCATATCTAAAAGTTTAGCTATTGCCAATCAAGCAATACCCCTTTATCAACAAGCTAAACCTATGATTCAAAATGCTAGAAAGGTTTTGAGTGTTTTAAAAGAATATAATTCAAACAATAAAAACATTGTCCCTAAAAAAACTATAGATGTAAATAATGCAAAAGAAAAGACTGAAAAGGTTACAAATCAGTCTAATTCTATTCCAGTATTTTTTCAATAATCTTTTTTAATATATTAATATAATCTAAATATTTCTTATCTTTAGATTTATTATATATAGCACTATATTTATCTATCAAATGTTTATAATAATCAATATTTTTACTTTTACCAAAAAGCAATTCCTCTTCCGTTAAATTATCAGTTCCCTTTATATATCTAATAATTACATAATAATGCTTTTTATCTTTTATTGTTTTTTCAACATCAATTTTATAACCAATTGAAACCATAAATTTACGAAGTTGATAATGATTATTATTGCTTTCAATTATTAATATATTTGGTAAACTTCCTTTTAAAATATCAATAATTGTACTAGTACCCATCCCTGCAATTATTGCAACATCAAATGACCTATCAATATTTTTTAATCCATCAGATAAAATTAAAGGAATTTTATCTTCAAGATTAAACTTTGCTAAAGTTTTAAACGAATTATCTAAAACTTTAGCTGAAATATCACTAGCAGTGATATCTTTTGTAATGTTTTCTTGATATAAATATATTGGAATATACGCATGATCAGTCCCTATATCAATAACAGATTTATTATTAGGAACTAAATCTGCAATAGCTTTTAATCTTTTAGAAATCATTTTATTCTTCTAAGAAATCACGTAATTTCTTAGCTCTTGATGGGTGTCTTAACTTTCTTAAAGCTTTAGCTTCTATCTGACGAATTCTTTCTCTTGTTACATTAAATTTTTTACCAACTTCTTCTAGTGTATGACAAGTTCCATCGATTAAACCAAATCTCAATTCTAAAACTTCTTGTTCTCTAGCTTGTAAAGACATAAGAACTTCTTTAATTTCTTCTTTTAATATTTCGTTTTCTGTATATTCTTCTGGTGAAAGACTAGATTCATCTTTTAAGAAATCTCCCAAATGCGAATCTTCTTCTTCCCCGATTGGAGTTTCTAAAGAAACTGGTTCTTGACTTATTTTTAATACTTCTCTTACCTTTTCAACTCCAACACCCATTTTCTCAGCAATTTCCTCTTCACTTGGCTCACGATTTAATTCCAATGTAAGTTGTCTTTGAATGCGAGACATTTTATTTATTGTTTCAACCATATGAACTGGAACACGAATAGTTCTAGCTTGATCAGCAAGTGCTCGCGTTATCGCCTGGCGAATCCACCATGTAGCATATGTTGAAAATTTATATCCTTTATCATAATCAAATTTTTCAACAGCTTTCATAAGACCAATATTGCCTTCTTGAATCAAATCAAGAAATAAAAGTCCACGACCAACATATCTTTTAGCAATACTTACAACCAAACGTAAATTCGATTCAGCTAAAATTCTTTTAGCTTCTTCATCACCAGCAGCAACCCTTTGAGAAATTTCCATTTCTTCAGTACTAGATAAAAGAGATATTCTTCCTATTTCTTTTAAATACATTCTTACTGGGTCATTAATATTGATATCCTTAGTAATATCTTCATCATTTAAAATGACTACTTCTTCTTCTTTTGGTTTTATTCTAGCTTCTCCAGTACTAGAATCAACATCTGCTTCTGCTACAACTTCAATTTTATTTTCTACTAATTTGTTATAAAGACTATCAAGAGCATCGGAATCAATTTCTAACCCTTTTAACTCTTCAGCCAATTCTTCATAAGTGATAAATCCTTTTTCTTTACCCTTGGTAATTAAGTTATTTTCTCTTTCTTCTAAAGTTTTAATTTCATTCATTATTTCACACTTCCTTTTTTAACTCCGTTAATTTAGTCATTAATTCGAGTTTCTTATTAATGTCCAACTCTTTTTTTATTCTCTCTTTTAAGTCTTTTATTTCATCTTTCTTAAATATGTTTAACAAAACATCTACACAACTATTAAACTCATCAAGAGAAACTTCCGTATTAGTATTTTCACTAACAATTTCATTAACAAATGCTGTCAAATCTTCTTGAGGCATTAAATGAGTAATAAAATCTGCTAGATTAATACTATTATGAACATTATGATAATAAACTATTTCTCCAGCTAACACTCTTTCTTTCTTTTCTTTAAAATACCCCAAACGATTCTTATAAATTGTGACATAAGTTGAATCATTCATCATCGAAAATAAAATCTTATGTGCCGCAATATCATATTTACATAACCTTGGCTTCTTTACTTGCCCAGTATTAGTTGGAGCTTTATTTTTCTCATCAACTACATTATCTCGCAATTGGCTTTTCAATATTTCGGCATCAATTTCATAATCTTTGCTTATTTTAGATATAACTAACTCTTTTGTCAAGTCATCTGAGCTATTTAGACTAAAAATTACTTCTCTTACATATTCAATTAAATCCTCCATATTACTTAAATTTTTATTTAATTTTAAATATTCTAACTTAAATTCAATATATTTTAAAGCATGTTTGATATTATCTTGTAATGCTTGAATACCATGAGCCCTTACATATTCATCAGGATCTTTAGCATCCGTAAGCCTTACAACTTTAATATCTACTCCAGCCTTTTGAAGCAATTCCCCATTTTTTACAGTTGCATCTAATCCTGCTTGGTCATTATCAAGCATCAATATTACTTCGACATTCAACTTTCTTAAAGTATTAATCTGTTCGCTTGATAAAACCACTCCCATAAGTGCCACAACATTTTTAATACCCATTGCACTAAGAGTAATAGCATCCATATTTCCTTCAACAACAATAACTTGTTTTTTCTCACGAATACTCTTACGAGCGTTATGATAATTAAATAAAATATGACTTTTCTTGAAAATATCAGTTTCTTTAGTATTCATATACTTAGCAGTATTGGTCTCATTATTAAATATTCTACCCGTAAAACCTACTACTTGTCCTTTTAAGTCTTCGATTGGAATCATTATTCGATTAGTAAAACTATCATAAACTTCTAAACCAACTTTATTAACAAGACCTAAATTAGTAAGTTTATCTAAATCATATTTTTTATTACTAAGCAATTTATATAAATTACTTTTCTCATTTAAAGCTAATCCAATATTAAACTCTTTAATTATTTTATCATCAATACCCCGACTACTTAGATATTTTCTTGCTTTAATACCTTGTTCTGTAAATAAATTATTTAAGTAATACTTCTTAGCAAATTCCATAATTTCATAGTCTTCTTGACTTTTAGGATTATAATCAGTATAGTCACCAATATTTAGTTGGTATCCTACTTTATCTGCTATTATTTTTACCGCTTCAACAAAACCAACATTTTCATATTTCATTATAAAGCTAAATACATTGCCACCAGTCCTACAAGTAAAACAGTTAAACATCTGTCGTTCTCTAGATACCACTAAGCTCGGAGAGTGATCATCATGAAAAGGACAAACCGCCAAAAAGTTTTTGCCTCGTTGTTGCAAAGATAAATAATCAGATATTATATCGACAATATCTGCTCTTTGTCGAATAGCATTAAGTTCTTCCTCTTTAATATATGCCATATCTTCCCCTTATCTATATATCTAGTATCTTACTAATTAACGCAAATCAAAAATCGTCACTATTTTACCATTTTTCAACTAATTTATCAAGCATTGGAGCAAAAAAACTTAAAAATAAGCTACTTATAAACACTCCTTCATTAATATTTAACCAAATTGTAGTAATTGCAGTTAAAATTCCTAAGGCAATTCCATAAATAATCATAGCTTTTTTATTGTGCGGAGTACTCTTAGAATCGACATTTAATAAAATCATTCCTACAATAGCACTACTATAACAAAATATAGTAACTGAAAAATTAGTAATTATTAAAGATAATACAATATAAGTAAATATACTTAGTATTGGTATTTGTTTCTTATAATTGTTAAATACACTATAAAAAACCAATATTGCTAAAGCAAATATAATATTAGTACTTGCTAATCCTCCAGTATTTCTTCCCCATAGTAAATCCCAGAAGTTTAAAGAATAAATATTCAATTCTTCACTAGCATTAGCATAACCATAAGTACTAAATATAACAACTAATAATATGATGAACAATTTACAAAAAGCAATTTTATTAAAATTTATTTTTTTGCTAATTAAAGTAGCTAAACTATAACTAATTAATAAACCCAAAGCATAAATTATCAAATTAATATTCGGAGGCATAAATAGAGGTATTATAAGTAAAGCAACCAAATCAATACTCCAAAATCTCTTACTTCTAAATATAATAACATATACTAAAAAGTAAATGAATAAACTAATAATTAATAGATAAATTATTTTTGGCAATAGAAAAATAGAAATTAAATCATGATTATATAACAATATACCGTTTTTATAAAGTCCATATAATATTAATGGTATTAAACCAATTATATATTTAATAACTATTTTTTTTATACTTTCTTTATTATGAATATACACTTTTACTACCCCCTTAACTTATCTTTTAGATTGACAAAACCTGGGCACATATAAGAACAAAGATTGCATGCTATACATTTATCTTTATTTTTACCAGTAAGAGGACTTACTCCCAAAGGACAAACTTCAATACACTTACCACAATTTATACACTCTGGGTTTACTTTCTTCGGCTTTTTCATAATATGTATCGATGAAACATTTCCATCAATTACAAAACTATCAACATTACTTATTTTATAACCACACATAAGTCCATTAGCAATTATTTCATACTTATCAACTATAATTTTTATATATTTATTTAATATATCTTTTAATAAGGTATATTTTTTTACTCTTATTATTTTTCCCATATCAATACCATCACCAGATATTGTAATTAAAACTGTATCATTATCTTTACCTTTAATATAGTTATTTAACATAAGTAATTCTTTACTAGTTAGATACAATGTGTTACCTTTAATCTCTATTTTTTCTTTTAAAAATTCCCAACTTTCTAATAAATATTCATCACTAACTAAAGTAAGAGCAATATTTGGATATGTACCTATCACATTTAAACATTCTGTAATTAATGCTGTATCAACATTTTTAACAACTAAATAACTATTATCGCACTTATATAATAAACTTAAATTATCTAAAAGTTCTAATAAAGCATCAATATTTTCTTTTAAGATATAGATGTTATTGACTACATAGGGTTCATCATTTATGGTACTAATAACAATATTATCAAACTTCAATTGACTTTTAAACTTTTCTAAAAGTTCAAAATCTTTATTATTCTCAATGATCGTTAGTATATTATCAATAGTTAGCTTTCTAACTTTTGAACGTTTTTTTTGTACTTCTCGAAAATTGTTTTTTATAACTAAACTATTATGCCATTTATTTTCAAAAGAACATTTTTTCATACCAAAAGCAATACCTGAAACAGAAGAAATATGTCCTTTACATACATTCATACCCCGATATACAGTTTCATTTTGAACTACTTCAATATCTTCTCCAGGAACATAAATATAATCTGGATTTAAAAAATAATTTATTTCGTTGTCAATTTTTATATCCCTATTTTTTTCTATGCTAATCCACCGCATTATTTTTATCCCCATTTCTTTCTTTTAAATAGTTTTGTAAGTCTCTAGCTACTGCAGCAGGAATAATAGTAGTTAACTCTTCAATCGATGCTTCTTGCATATTTTTAATACTACCAAACTTTTTAATTAGTTCTTTTTTCCTTACTTTACCAATGCCATCAATATTATCTAAAACACTAGAAATACTCCCTTTATCTCTAAGTTGTTTGTGGTAATTGATAGTAAAACGATGAACTTCATCTTGAATGCGAGTCAAATAATGAAAAACATCACTATCATGAGGAATACTAATTACACTTAAAGTACTCCCGTCGATTAATTCATTAGTTCGATGCCGACTATCTTTCTTAAGACCACATACTTTAATAGATAAATTTAGGGCATCGAGTATTTCATTACAAGCTCTAATTTGATTTTCTCCCCCATCGACGATAATTAACTCCGGCATTTCTGTCTTATCAACTAAAGCTCTATAGTAACGCCGATATATCACTTCTTTCATAGTGTTATAATCATCATTTTTATCAACACTAACCTTATACTTGCGATATTCCTTACGAGCTGGTTTACCATTTTTAAATACAACCATCCCACTAACAGAGTAAGACCCAAATAAATTAGAATTATCAAAAGCATCAATTCTATCTAACACAGGCAAGTCAAGAAGTTCTCTTAAAGCCTCATTAGCTCCGATGCTTCGTGCTTCATCATTACGAATTATATTTACTTCTTGTTCTAAACTTATCTTAGCATTCATCTTAGCCATATTGATTAAATTTTTCTTATTACCTTTCTTAGGAATAAGTACTTTAGTATTTAACACATTACCAATTATATCATCATTTAACTTATCTTCAATCAATATTTCTTTAGGTATTTCATGTCTAGTATAAAAAGATAAAATATATGAGTTAACTTCATCATAAATATCACTTATCATATAAAATTTATCGTTATGTCCTCCGACGATTTTCCCATTACGAATAAATAATATTTGTACCGATATCAAACCTTCATCAAAATAAAAACCTATAGCATCTCTATTTATATAATCGTGAAGTTCTACTTTTTGTTTATCAAGGATTACTTCGATATATTGTAATTCCTTTTTCAATTCTAAAGCTGCTTCATAATTTAGATTTTCACTAAAAAGGTTTATCTTCTCCATTATTTTATCAATTAATATTTTATCATTTCCCTTTAAAAAATCCAATATTTCTTTTTCCATCACTTCTAGCTTAATAGCATCAACTTTTTTCTCACAATACCCCAGACACTCGCCGATATGATAATAAAGGCAAACTTTCTTTGGCATCCCTTCACACTTTTTTAAAGGATACATTCGATTAATAAGTCCAACAATCTTCCGAGCGGCATAGGCATTTGGATAAGGGCCAAACAACAATTTCTTATCTTTTTTCTTGATATTTAAATATCTTGATACTTTAAGTCGAGGGAAAGGCTTACTAATATATTCTATATATGGATAACTCTTATCATCCTTTAATAAAACATTATACTTCGGATTATATTCTTTTATTAAATTTATTTCTAAAATAAAAGCTTCTTGTTCTGTTTGGGTAGTAATATAGGTAAAATCAACTACTTCACTAACCATCTTCGCCGTTTTCCCAGTCACATTGCCTTTAAAATAACTATTTACTCTTTTATATAAGTCTTTAGCTTTACCAACATAAATAATTGTGTTATTGATATTTCGCATTTGATATGATCCCGGCAAGTGCGGGATTGCTTTCAATTTTTCACGCATCACTATTTCCCACCACCATTATTATACTACAAATATCACTCATTTTACGATATAATATTAATGGTGATTTGATGAATTTAATAAATTCTGCTACTACAACAGTGAAAAAATCTAAATTTATTGCCTATTTTTATGAAATAGATAATCCAGATGAAGTAAAAACGATTTTAAAATCTTTAGCTCTTGAGCACAAAAAAGCCAGTCACATAGTTTACGCCTATCGGATTAATAATACCGCTGGCAAGAGTGATGATAAAGAACCGACAGGTAGTGCTGGATTACCGCTTTATAACATCTTAGAAAAAAATAACTTTGCTTCCCATCTAATAGTGGTAGTAAGATATTTCGGAGGTACAAAACTAGGTTTCGGTCTTTTAAGTCGCACTTACAGCAAATCTGCACTTCAAGCAATAAAAAAATGATTTAACCAACCATTTTTTTTATTTCATCAAGATTTTTAAAACCAATCAATTTATTAATTTCTTGACCACCTTCAAAAAGAATCAATGTCGGTATACTCATAACACCATAACGATTTGCTAAATTTTGAAATGTATCAACATTTACTTTCAAAACATCGATAAAATCGACATTTTCTAATATCGGTGCCAACATTTGACATGGCCCACACCAATCGGCATAAAAATCAACTAGTAATTTACCTTCAGCAATTAAAGAATCAAAATCTTCTTCTTTTTCTAAATGCTTAACCATAAATCCTCCTTAAATAATAACTGTGCCACTAAAAACTATTTTGCCATCATCAATTAGCTTTTGAGCATCTTCTTTAGATATTATATTATAATAAACTAAAGTATGTAATACTTGAAAATTGACATTCTCCCGATCAGTATTTTCATCCATTTCTTCTAAGATTTCACTTATTTGTTCTAAAGCTTGAGTACTACTTGCTGCTAAAGACCCAATAATTGGTGTTCTTTCAAGTAATATTATTGAAAACTTACTATTTGCAACCATCGTTTCTGTTTGGGGAATGTGTAACAAAATAAATGTTACCAAAAAAGCCATGATAAGCCCTTCGATTAAACCTAAAATTCCTCCGAGTATCTTTGATGGTATAGCTAGTATTACTGTAATTTCAAGTATCTTTTCAACTAACCCTGCTAGATTAATAATAATACTTAACAAACAATACAATACAATATATATAACTATAAAAGCTATAAGTTCATAAATCAAAATATTAAGGGAAGTTATTCCTTCAAAAATACCACCTAGATTATAAAATGGCAAAAGGTCCATCAAGAAGCTAGCCAAATAATCTTTAAATACAAACGCTAACACAATGACAGCACAAGTTCCAATTAACTGCACTCCAGTTTTGATAACTCCTTTTTTCAAACCAATAACCCCGAATAGTAAAATAATTAAAATACTAATAACATCAATTAAATTCATATTTACGCTCCCTACCCTAATTATATTACAAATATGATGAAAAATAAAGTCAAATATGATAAAATTTAATCAAGTGAGGTTAAATAGATGACAATTGTTTTTAAAGTAAGTGATAATGTTAAAGAAAAGATGATTAAGTACTACGAGGATTTAAAAAAAGATAAAACTCCACCTTATGCTATCTTTCAAGCTATGGAAGCAGATACTACTATAACTCTTTATGAATCTGGAAAAGTAATGTTTCAAGGCATCAGTGCAGATATCGATGCTAATATTTGGATTGATTTAGAATACAAATTAAATAATCGCATTATCGATATCAAAAATCCCAAAGAAAAGAAAAAAGATACCAAAGAAACTATAAAGTATCGTGAATTCGATAAATATAATACCATTGGCTCTGATGAAGTTGGAACTGGAGATTACTTTGGTCCAATCGTTGTAAGTGCCACTTATATAAAAAAGGAAGATATAGAATTTTTAGATAAACTAAAGGTAACAGACTCCAAGAAACTTACCGATGAAACCATAAAAAAAATAGCTCCAGAAATAATGAAACGTATTCCCTACTCTAGCTACGTTTTAACAAACAGCGAATACAATAATTATAATGGTAAGATAAACATGAATAAAATAAAAGCTATATTACATAACAAAGTATTGTTAAATATAGTTAGTAAAGGCTTTAGTGCTGATAAAATCGTTGTTGACCAATTTGCTACCCCTAAAAAATATTATGAATATTTAGAGGATGTCAAAGACAAAGTTATAAATATTACTTTTACGCCCAAAGCAGAAGAAAAATGTTTAAGTGTTGCTTGTGCTTCGATAATATCACGATTCATATTCTTAAAATTAATGCAAGATATTAGCAATGAATTAAACCTAGACATTCCTAAAGGAGCTGGATCAAATGTCGATGCTATAGCTAACAAAATTGTAAAAGAACAAGGATTTGAAACTCTAAAGAAATATGTAAAATTAAATTTTAAAAATACAGAAAAAATAAAATCGATGAAAGACTAGCTCATCGATTTTTTATCTAAACAAAAGAAATAGTAATATCTATTAATAAAATTATTAATAGAAAATAAAATATTATGTTTCTTTTGTTTTTATTTAGTTTAGCCAATAATCTATCAAATATTGGTTGGAGCAAATATAAAAATATTACCCCACCAATACCAAAACGAATACTAGGGCTTAAAGCAATTCTAGCTTCAAAATTATATTTATAATCAGCATATGTTTGCCATGGCCATGAACCAGTAAAGTATTCACATATGTATGATGTCACAAGTTCAATAGTAGTAGCAACAATCATGCATCCCAAAAATATTAAAGGTATGAATATGAGTTTCTTTTTTAACGGTTTATTCTTAAGAAACTTATAAAAACAAAAAACAAATGCTAAAGCTCCAAAACCATAAACCGGTAAGTATGGACCAAATAAAACTCCCCGATTAGAAAAACCCCATTTGTATACAATTACTTCTAAAAACACCTCGTAAAGCCAACCAATCATGGCATACATCATAAACAATAAAAACAAATTTTGAACTTTTTTCATATCACACACACGCATCTAACAAAAATCCATACAAAGCAGTATCTTTATCCCACAACCCTTTCTTAATATTCATATCAATGTTACATAAATCAACTAAATTTTTCAAAAGCTCATTTTCACTATAATGTATTGAACTATTATAAAGCTTGTTAACTTGCCAATCTTGCAAAGATAATTTACTACATATTTCGCTCAAAGTATATCCATCTTTATAAAGCATCTTCACATAATATATAAGGCGATACTCCCGAGCTAGTAAAACTGCTAAAACTGTGCTATCGACCTTATATATTTTTAAGCTATTTAATAATTTAATCGCTCTTTCTAAATTTTTTTCTACAACAGCACTTACAAAATGAAAGTTGTTACTATCTAACTGAGATCCCACAATTTTTTCTACATCACTATATTTAATGCGACAAGGAAAATTATAATAAAGCATTATTTTATCAAGTTCATTAAACATGATATCGATATTATTATAAGAGTTATTAATCACATAATTAATCACTTGATAATCGGCTTCAAAGTCAAAAGAAGCTACATATCTATTCAATAAATCTACAATTTCTTTTCTATCAAATTTACTCTTAGCAATAACTTGATACTTGCTTTTTAATTCTTTTACTATTTTCTTACGAGAATCGATTTGTTTTTGTGTCGTAAAAATCAAGATTGTATTAGGATTAGGATTAGCCATATACTTTAGCAAAATATCACTACTAACATCATCTACTTTATCACTAGAAAAAATATCAGCATTAGATACAACTAAATACTTTGCATTATTATCTAAAGAAAAATAATTCGCTTCATCAATTACATCTTTCAAACCAATTTTTAGTAAGTTAAATGTTTCAAAATGATTATTCTTTACTATTTTTTTTACTTCTTTATCGATTAGATGATAAGATTCATTACTAATTAAATAAATATTCATTTTCTACTCCTTGTCAATATTTTACTATATTTTTTATCATTAGAAAAGAGAATCTCTTCTCCATCTATTAAAACATTATATAATGTACTATATTTTACGATAAATTATATTCTTCTTGTAGGTCATGAATAAGGCTCATAAGTTTTAATACTAAAATCATTCCCCCGAATTATTACTTGAATTGTTCCCATTAAATCAGTTCGATATATATCAGTATTTTCTAAATTTGCTAAAACTTCACTATTAGGGTGATTATACCGATTATTACGTCCCACCGATATAACAGATATACTTACATTTATATTTTCTAAAAAATAACTTGAAGTACTAGTTTTACTACCATGATGTCCTACTTTTAAAAAAGTTATATTTGGTAATTCATAAGTATTTATAATATCTTGTTCAACATCAATCCCCGCATCTCCCATAAAAAGTAGTTTTATTTCATCTAACTCCATATATATTACACTAGAATTATCATTTTCATTATCATATAATTTATCATTCAAAAAATATAAAGTACTATATTTTAAATTTAATGTTTTAATATTATTGTAATATGGTATTTTCTTTTCATCTAACACTTCTATTAAAGAATTTTCTAAATCATTATATGAATCATTATTAAATATTACATTTTCTACATTAAAATTATTGACCAAATTAATACTTTCTCCCATATGATCATAATCCCCATGTGAAATTAACAAATAGTCTATACTTGTAACACCCTTACTTTTTAAAAATTTAATTGTGTTATCACTTAAATTATAACTCTTAGAACTAATTTTCCATTCATCATAAACATAATTTACTTTACCACCAGTATCAATCATCAATACTTTACTTTTATGGGGAAGAATAATAACTGTTGAGTCTCCTTGCCCAACATCTAAATAATATACTTGATAACTATTATTTAGATAAGGAGATAACTTTACTAAAGCTAATATTATGATTATCCCAATATAATATTTTTTATTATTTTTAGCAAGCAATAAAACCCCCAATAGTACAATAACTATTATCAAAGACATTTTAGGAATATTAATAAAAAGACTGATATTAGTAAAAGCTTGATTCATAAACTCTGTAATATTTATACCAACTTGATATATTGAATTTAAAAACGGCAAGAAAAACGTTGCAATCGACAAAGGAAATATAATTAAAGATATCCATGGCACAAATAGCATATTTATAAGTGGTGATACTACATTTACTTCATAATTGATATAAGCACTAATAGGAAAGCTAAATAAAAAAGCAATAACACTTAACTTAAATAACTTAGTTACATAGTTACCAGTTATTTTATTAGAATAAAAAAACATACCTGTACAAACAACAAACGAATATATAAAACCCAAATCATAAATGATAAAGGGATTAATAATTATTAAAACAACCGCCGTTATAAATAATACTTGTAAATGAGACAAATTAAACTTCCAAATAGTATTTACCCTATTTATTATGAAAAAAATTATCGCTCGACATACCGCCGCTTGAAAGTTTGTAAGATAACCAAAAAATAGTAAGATTACACTTAATATTATCAGTTTCGGTAAATCTTTAACTTTTTTAAGTAAAACTCCGAATAAATACAATAAGACACTCACATGAGACCCAGATATTGCCAGAAGATGACTCGTACCATTTATTTGATAATTATTGTATTCATCACTATTAAACAATGATTTATCCCCCATTACTAAAGCTAATAAGTAATCACTATTTTCCAAACTATATGCCCTTTTTATAAAAAAATCTTTTATTTTTTCAAAAAGATTATTGTCACCTTTTATCTCATAACTATCTATATCAAACAAATAAAATATTTTTTGCTGATACAAATACTTTTTATAATTAAAATTATTAGGCACTGTATTATTCAGTGGCATTGTAAGAGTTCCGTATAACTCTATATTTTTGCCAATACCAATATTTTTTAATAAATACTCTTTCTCTTCTTCGCTTTCCATATAATATGTTGCAATAATTTCTTCTTCAGCTGCAATATTCATCTGCAATTTATTACCATTAAAGCTATATTTTAAAATAGTTCCTATAATTACTGTTTCATCTCCACTATAATCAGAACTATAACGTATGAACACTGTAAAAATTAATAGATAACATACTACTATCACCGTTGTAATTATCCATACCAAATTACACCGTAATATAATCTTTAAGTTGTGCAAAAATTGCATCTCCGATCCCGCTGACATTTTTTATCTCTTCAATATTTTTGAAATTGCCATTTTCATTACGATATGCAACAATATTGTTAGCTTTAGCTTCACCAATACCCGGTAATGTCATCAATTCACTAACACCTGCTGTATTGATATTGATAATACCACTTTCAGTTGTAGTTGCACTTGCCTCATCAGAAATTATACTAATATAACTATCGGTATAAGAATCGATATAGTAAGATGCATTAGAACTAGTACTAGTAGTTTTAGAATCATCTTCATCTTTATTTTGATACTCCGATTTTGTATAAATATAAATTACTAATTCATCGGTCAATCTTTTACTCAAATTTATATTATCAGTGTAGGCATCTTCTCTAAAACCTCCAGCTGCTAAAATTGCATCATTGATAATACTATCTAAAGGCATCTCATATACACCAGGGTTCATAATTGCTCCTTTAATCTCAATGTAGATTGTTTCAGCTGCTGTAGTACTAACTTCTTCCGCCAAAGAAATAGTATTAGAATTTACTTCACATAATTCATCACTTGCAAAATCACTTACAACAAATATGTATGTACTAAGCCCTATAACTATTAAAATAAGCAAACTCAAAGCTCCAATGACAACAATTTTGTTTTCTAGTATTTGCATATTCCAAAACCTCCTCTCATCTTATATATATAGCTTTTTTAAAACAATTTCATTTAAAAAAA
>CAZEMQ010000010.1:0-15005 GCA_964513435.1 uncultured Muribaculaceae bacterium | reverse complement strand
CTTCAAAGACTTCTTTTAGTAAATTAATTGGAACACTGTTACCAAATTGTTTTAGTGCTTGATTATCGTTTTCTATTATCTTAAATTCTTCAGGAAATCCTTGTAATCTAGCAGCCTCTCTTGGACTTAATTTTCTTATTTTACCATTAATATAGTAGGCACCTGTTTTTGAAGCAGCACCACCACTTGAAGCAGCTAAAGTTATTCCAATGCCATTTTCGTGGTAAATTCTATTTCCTTGACCACCTTGTCCAATGATACCAATTTGCAAAGGCTTTTGAACTTTCCCATTTTTTATTGCATCTTTTAATTTTTTTTCATCTATGTGAATGTCTTTTCTATTAAGTATATACTTATTTGTAATTGTATCATCTTCTTTTATATCACTAATAGTAACAATTTTTTTAGATGCTTCAGGAAATTTGAATTTCCCGTTATCAATATCTTTTCTTATACAAACTATTGTAATTCTTTCTCTGTTTTGTGGTAAATTAAAATCTTTAGCATTGAGAACTTTATAATATATATTGTAATTTAAATTATCAAGGGTATTTGATATTACTTTAAATGTTGCACCGTCATTATGTGCTTTTAAATTTTTAACATTTTCTAAGAATAAAATTTTAGGCTTATGATAGTTAACAATTCGTACTATATCAAAGAATAATGTTCCTCTTGTATCTTCAAATCCTTTTTGTTTACCAGAAATACTAAAAGGTTGACATGGAAACCCAGCACAAAGTATATCGAAATTTGGAATATCTTTTTCATCTATTTTTGTTATATCTCCATATGGTATTTCTCCGAAATTCAAATTATAACTTTCTTGACAATATTTATCCCATTCAGATGAAAAAATACATTTGCATCCAAAAGATTCAAGTGCATATCTAAAACCACCTATACCAGCAAATAAATCAATGAATTTCATGTTATTTAGTTCCATGATATGACACCATCCTCTCGTATACATTATATCATAACTGTAAGTAATATAATAACTTTTATAAGGATAGTTTGAATATGTTTCGTTTTAAATTTCCCCGAAAGCCATAACATCTTCTTCGCCATCAGGAAATAAGAATGTTACTTCTTGAATACCATATGTATCTCTTAGTGATAGAGCGATGGAATATTTTACTTCTTCAAGCATATCAGTGTCATCTAAATTTGCTAAAAGATGATTGTCAAAAGATAAACTTATACTATTTTCTAATATTTCATAATTTGTAAGATTGGTAGATGCTGCTAAATAACTTATTAAATTAGTGTGATATATTGGAGTTGTTTTTAATTCTCTTATAATTATTTCAGTTTTTTCACTAGTATCATTAGATATTTTAGTTACGGGTACATAGTAATAGTAATCGTTATATTTACTAAGATAGTAAATAGTTGTCTTGCTAGTATCTTTTAGAGAATCTAGATTATAAATTTTATTGATGCCATAACTTTTATCTAAGTATTCAGGTAGTTTAGTTTGGGAGTGGGGGAGTTTAGTTAGCTTTTCGCCCTCAACATAAATACTTATCTTTTTAATTTCCGTTATTTCTAATAATGAATAAATTAAGGCTTCAAGCATTTTTTCTTCTTGGTCTTCTGATACGTTTAAAAATTCTTGACTAAAATTAATTGTCAAAATGCCATTTTCAAGATTATGTTCTAAAACTTTTGTGTTTTCTGGGATTATGCCTTGAAAACCATCACGGATATAATTGGATTTTTCACTTTTGATAGTAAGAGATTCAATAATTTCCAAAATCAATTCTTCAGTAGTTTCGCTTTCTTTTACTATACTAGTTCTAGCAATATATTCGAGATTATCTACTAAAAAGATGGGTATTTCTTCTTTTGAAATATACGTTAGACTTTCTTCAACTATAGGAGTTGTAGGAAATAAATATATAATTAATAAAATAAATAGGGCTAAAGTGGCTACCATAATTCTTCTGATAGATGAACGTTTTAACATAGGCTTCACCACTTTAATTATATTAACGTTAATAAAAAAAAGACCGAAGTCCTTATTAAATAGTTATTTCTCCTAGTTTTATTAGTTCAACTACTGCTCCAGCTCGACCTTTAACTCCTAGTTTTTGAATAGTGTTAGAAATATGATTGCGAACTGTTTTTTCACTTATGTTTAAAATCTTAGCAATTTGAGCAGTAGTTTTGTTTAAAACTAATAGTTCAAATACTTCCCTTTCTCGGTCAGTTAATATGTTTTTGTTCATTATTCACCATCCTAAATTAAAATATCTTCATAATATTTTATGAAGTATTTTAATTTAAGTGTCGGTGTAGCTATTCAAATTTGACTGTTATGTATTTTTGAGTATCATAAAGTTCTTGAACTGATCTTATTATTTTGTTAGCTAATTCTTTGTTATGTTCACTTGATGCGATAACTATACTTATAGTATCGCCCTCAATTTTGACAAAATTATCATAATTATATTCTTCACTAATTAGTTTTTCAATTTTTTCACATTCACTTTTATTACTACTTAGGGCTTGTAGGGCGTTGTAAGCATCATTTTTTTCTTCAAGAGTTGATTTAGTATCTAATAAAATATCTTGGTATTCATTCATTTGTTCTAATACTGATTCATCATCTGCTACTTGTAAAGCTACAATGATATCAGATTCACTAACTTCTACTACTTCCGAGACTTCGTTGTTGCCAGCAAGAACTGCAATTGTTTCATCTCCCATGCTAACATAATAAATTCCTAATACTAAAATTAATGAAAATAATGTTATGAACCAAAGATTTTGTTTGTTTATCATTTTTGCCTCCGTTAATCTAGTAAATTATATTCTAATACTATTTTTATATGCAAAGTTTTAAATTAACTTTAAAAATTTAGGAATATATGATAAACTTATTATAGTAAGGTGAATGCAATGGGAAGGACAACTTTTTTATTGATAGCAGTTGCTTATTATATTGTAACGGTTATAATTGTAATTATTATTTTAAATTTAATAAGTCGCAAAGAAAAAAATAAGTTGAAACGGCAGATAGATGAACTTGAAAAAGAGAAGAATTTGATTATATCTGCTAGTATGCTTTCGGAATTAAATAAAGTTGAAGCATTAGTTAATAATGATGAAATGCGTGTTAAATTAGATGATTGGAAGAAACGATTTAATAATATTAAAGATGTGGAAATGCCAAAGATAACAGATACAATTAATGAAATTGAAGAGTTATTTGAAGACCATAATTTTAAAGAGTTAAAAGGACTTATTTTAAAAGCAGATTTTGATCTTAACAATCTTAAAACTAAAGCAACATTTTTGTTGGATGAAATAAAAGATGTAACACTTAGTGAAGAAAGAAATAGAGAAACTATAACTAAGTTAAAAGCTCAATATCGGGAGATTATTGCTAATTATAAAGATTATGAAGCAGAATATAGTATAATTAAAGTTCCTTTGGAATTGCAATTTGAAAATGTTGATAAGTTATTTCAAGCTTTTGAAACTGCAATGGAGCAAAATGCTTATACAGAAGTAGGAAGAATAGTTAAGGCTATTGCGGATATTGTCGATAATTTAAAAGTAGTTGTTGATGAAACAAGACCAATTGTTAATCTAGGGAAAAATTTGATACCTAAGAAAATTAAAGATATTAAAACAATTGTTGAAAAAATGACTAAAGAGGGATATAACTTAGATTATTTAAATATTGATTATAATATAACGGAAGCTAATAAAAAGATTCAAGATATATTTCAAAGATTGAATGTTTTAAATATTGAAGATTCTTTATTTGAACTTAAAACTATGCATGATTATTTTGATTCTTTGTATAATGATTTTGATAAAGAAAAGATTAGTAAAAAGATATATGAAGATTATAGTAGAAGTATTTTAATTAAGGCTACTAAATTAGAAAAAATCAATAATGAATTATATAAAAAGCTTGATGATATTAAATATAGTTATGATTTAACGGATGATGATGTAGCAGTAATTGCGGAAATTAAAAATGAAATAATGAATATTCGAGCAAGTTATGATAAAATAGTGGATATTGCCAGAAGTCGTATTTTGTCATATTCTAAATTAGCTAGAGAAATGGAAATAATTAATTCGAAATTAGTTAAGAGTGAAGAGAAATTAAATGGAGCTTTGAAGACTTTGGGTAGTTTAAAAGAAGATGAGTTAAGAGCTCGGGAACAATTAGAAGAAATTAAGAGAATATTAAATCAAACTAAAGATAAGATTAGGTCATTTAAATTACCTGCAATTCCTAAGAATTATTATGTGGAAATGTCAGAAGCAATGGAAGCTATTGATGAACTTATTAAAGCTTTAGATAAAAGACCTATTTCGATTAAAATTCTTAATTTACGAGTTGATACTGCTAGAGATTTAGTTTTAAAAGTATATAATACAATTAATGAAACAATTAAAACTGCTCGTATGGCAGAAGTGGCAATAGTTTATGGTAATAGATATAGAGTTACTAATAAAGAAGTTGATTTTGGATTAGTTAAAGCAGAGAATTTATTTTGTAAAGGTAATTTCAAGAGTAGTTTAGAGAATGCGATAAATGCTATTAATATTGTAGAGCCTGGCATTCATAAACGCTTGTTAGAAGAATATAAGTAGTAGGTGATATATTTTGAAAAAAGTTTTATGGGTATTAACATTTATTATTGGTTTTAGTATATTTATGCCAAATGTTATGGCGGCTTCATCTGATCCGCAGTTTTGTATTAGGACATCGGAAATGTGGCAGTTTTTAGGTTATGGGTTAATTGTAATAAAAATACTTATCCCATTAGGAATTATTGCTTTAGGGATAATAGATTTTTCAAAAGCTATAGTACTTAATGATGAAAAAGCTATAAATAAAGCTGCAATTACTTTAGCTAAAAGATTTATAGTAGGTATTGCTGTGTTCTTTGTACCAACAATTATTTCTGTACTTTTTGATTTATTAGAAAATTTCACTGGTAGTTTGGATGCAATAGAAGCTTGTGAAACTTGTTTGTTAAATCCGTTGGATACTGAATGTGAAAATAGCATTTCGCAAGCTGAAACATGGCGAAAAAATGGAGAGTAGTTATGATATATTTAGATTATAGTGCTACTACACCAGTATCTTATGAGGTTTTAGATACTGTATCAAAGGTTAGTAAAGAGTTTATAGGTAATTCTAATTCTCTTCATGCCTTGGGACAAAAATCAGCTAATTTACTTGAAAGTGCTACTAAACAAATAGCAGATATATTTGGAATAAGTGCTAGTGAAGTAATTTATACTAGCGGAGCAACAGAAGCTAATAATATGGCTTTGATTGGTGTTGCTATGGCACATCATAAAAGTGGAAAGCATATAATAGTTTCTAAATTAGAACATCCATCGATATATGCTATTTGTAATTATTTAAAAAGTATTGGGTTTGAAATTAGTTATGTTGAAAATGACTCTGAGGGAGTCATAGATTTTGATGATTTGAAAGCTAAAATGCGGGAAGATACAATTTTAGTAAGTGTTTGTGCTGTCAATTCTGAATTAGGAGTAAGACAACCCTTAAAGATGATACGGCAGATAATAAAAAAGGAAAATGCTAATGTGATATTTCATTCTGATATGACCCAAGCAATTGGTAAAGTTTCAGTTAATTTTCATGATGTCGATTTAGCAAGTATGTCAGCTCATAAAATATTTGGACCTAAGGGCATTGGTTTTCTTTATAAAAACAGTATGGTTAAAATTGTCCCACTTATTTATGGAAGTGGTAAGACTAATGCTTTAAAACCAGGAACACCACCATTACCTTTAATTGCTGCTTTATCAAAAGCAATTAGATTAGCTTGTAGTGATTTAGAGAAAAGAGAACGTTTTGTTAGTCTTTTGAATGAAAAAATTGTTAAATTTATGGAAAAGTATCCAAATATAAAAATTAATCAGACTAAATATTCTATACCCCACATTTTAAATATAAGTATAATGAATGTTATGCCTGAATCAATGGTGCATGCTTTAGATAAATATGAAATTTATTTGAGTACTAATACAGCTTGTGCTAGCACAGAAGCATCATCTAGTGTTATGGCGGTTTATAACGATGATAAAAGAGCTAGAAGAACACTTAGAATTAGTTTATCTTATGTTACTACTACGGAAGAAGTAAACAAATTTTTAGATATATTTAGGGAAGTTTATGATAAATTGACATTAGTTAAATGATGAAATTTATGCTAACTCTAAGCCATCTGTGAAGTTTCAAAAATAGAAAGAGTGATTTGATGAATAAAATAATAATAATTAAATATGGAGAATTAACAACTAAAAAAGATAATATAAACTTCTTTTTAAAAACGTTAAAAGATAATATAAGTAATACTTTAAGTGATATTGATAATACTATTACTTATGATTTTGGTAGAATGTTTATTCAAGTAGAGGAAGAAAAAATAAATGCTGTTATCGAGAGATTAAAATATACTTTTGGTATTCATGAAATAATAGAAGGTTTTATTACGAACAATCAAGATATTGAAGATATTAAATCTGATGTTTTAAAATTGCTTGATAATAAAGAATTTAAAACTTTTAAAGTTGCAACTAAAAGAAGTGATAAAAATTACCCAATTAATAGCATGGAAGTAAGTAGGAAAATTGGTGGTTATATTTTAAAAAATATTTCTAATATAAGTGTTGATGTTCATAATCCAGAACTTTTAATAAATATTGAAATAAGAAAAGATGCAGTAATTTATTACTTTAATGGCTTAAAAGGTCTAGGGGGTTATCCAGTAAGCACTCTTGGAAAAGGTTTACTTATGTTAAGTGGAGGAATCGATTCTCCTGTTGCGGGATACCTGACAATAAAGCGTGGTGTCAAAATTGAAGCTATTTATTTTGAAAGTCCTCCGCACACTAGTGAAGCTGCTAAAGATAAGGTTATTAAGTTAGCTAGAGTGCTAGCTAAATATAATACGACGGTTAAATTACATGTAATAAATTTTACAGAAATTCAAGAGATGATACTCCGTAATATTCCTCATGAATACCTAATTACAATAATGCGGAGAATGATGTATCGAATAAGTGCTAAAATAGCTAGCAAAAACAATTGTAATATTTTAGTTAACGGGGAATCAATCGGGCAAGTTGCAAGTCAAACTTTAACTAGCATGCGTGTTATTAATGAAGTTGTCAAAATGCCTGTAATTCGTCCTGTAGCTTGTTTTGATAAATTGGAAATAATTGAATTAGCAAAAAAAATTGGTACTTATGATATTTCAACTTTACCATATGAAGATTGTTGTACTATATTTGTACCAGAACATCCAGTAATAAATCCTAGTAGTAAAAAAGCTATAGAGTATGAAAAATTAATTCCTTATGAACAGATGATAATAAAAGCAATTCAAAATCATGAAATAATTTATGTAAACACTAATGAAGAAAATAAGTTTCAAGATATTTTGTAAATAACATTGCTTATGTCAGTAGTAAAGCATTTATTGTTTAAAATAAAAAAATATTACCATAATAATAATGGTGATATTATGATTAAAGCAAGTGATTATTATTATAAGGGATATGATATTGAAAATATTAATCGTTTAGAGAAGTTATTTATGGAATATAATAACCCTTATGGATATAACTTTGATTGCAATATGAGAAGAGTGGTGGACTATAATAAAAAAGCAACTCATACTAATCAAGATTGGGTTAAATTACAACCGAGAAACAAATAGAGGCAGGAAATAACGCCTTTTTTCATTTATTATTCACTTTTTTGACATCAAAAAAACAGTTGAAATGCGTAAATTATATAGCGGAGGAAAAAAATGTACGATAAAATTTTTAAACGCATTGAGAAAAAATATGTTTTAAATAAGGATGAATATGAACTTCTTTTAAAAAGAATAAAACCTTATATAATTGAAGATGAATATTTTGCTAGTACAATTAATAATATTTATTTTGATACTAAAAATCATGATTTAATAATTAAGTCGTTAGAAAAACCAATATTTAAAGAGAAAGTTAGACTTAGAAGTTATGATACACCAGATATTAATGATTATGTTTTTTGGGAAGTTAAAACTAAATACAAAAGAATTGTTGGCAAAAGAAGAATAAAGATTAAATTAAAAGACTTTTATGATTATATTAAAAAGTCTAAAATGATTGATAATCAAATATTTAAAGAATTGGATTATATTCATAAGCATTTTAATTTAATACCAGCAATATATATTGGTTATGATAGAATGTCTTTTAAAGGAAAGGAAGATAATAATTTAAGAATTACGTTTGATAGTAATTTAAGAAGTAGAAAAGATAATCTTTATTTAGAATATGGAGACGAGGGTAAAAATTTTTTCGAAGATGATATAAAAATCATGGAAATTAAAGCTCTTGGAGGAATGCCTCTTTGGTTAGCTCGTGCTTTAAGTGAAATGCATATATATCCGGCATCTTTTTCCAAATATGGTGAAATATACAAAAAGGAGTGTTTAAATGTTAAATAGCGTATTTTCAAATATCACAACAGATTTAGGAATTGGCAGTATCTTATTTTGTAGTCTAAGTTCTGTAATTTTAGGAATAATAATTGCTTTAGTCCATAAGTATACAAGTAAGTATTCCAAGAATTTTCTAATTACGTTAGCGGTTCTACCAATTTTAGTTGAAATTGTAATTATCATGGTTAATGGTAATTTAGGTACATCTGTTGCTATAGTGGGGGCTTTTAGTTTAGTTAGATTTAGAAGTATTCCTGGAACTAGTAAAGAAATATTGAGCGTCTTTTTTGCTATGGCAATAGGTTTAATACTAGGTATGGGTTATATTATATTTGCTATAATTATGACAATTTTAGTAAGTGTATTTATGGTGGTATTAAGCAAGGTTAAATTACTAGATAAAAATGTATATGAAAAAATATTGAGAATTACAATACCAGAAGATTTAGATTATACAAGTGTTTTTGACGATTTATTTAATAAATATTTAAATAGTTATAGTCTAGATTCTGTTAAAACAACTAATATGGGTAGTTTATTTGAACTTAGTTATAAAATTAATATGAAAAAGGATATTAATGAAAAGAAATTTATTGATGATTTAAGAGTTCGTAATGGTAATTTAAAGATTATGCTTACTCATGAACTAGGAGATGGTGATCTATGAAACGCAAAGTGATATTTGGGTGTGCAGTTGTAGCCATTATCCTTTTTTTGGTTTTAATATACTTTATATTTTTCAATGATACTACCAGTGAATATTCTTATGGAGGGATTAATTTAAATATTTCAACTGATGATTCAGATGAAGATATAAATTGGGATAATTATGAAACTTATGAAATTGAATTAACTGAATCTTTAAATATTACAAGTCCTGGAATATATGTTTTAAGTGGTGATATGACTGGTTCAATTACAGTTGAGACTGATGATAATGTTAAGATAATGTTAAATGGAGTAAATATCACTAGTGAAAGTGGTCCTGTAATTAATGTTGTTGATAGTAATATAGTAGTTATTGAGTTGGTCAGTGGAACAACTAATTATTTAGAAGATAGTTCTAATTATGATTCTTTTGAAGATGATGTTAAAGGGGCAGTTTATAGTGAATGTGATTTAGTATTACAAGGAGATGGCATTTTATATGTAACTGCTAATTATGAAGATGGAATTGTTTCTAAAGATAATTTGAAGTTTTCAGGTGGTACGTATTATATTACATCTGCTGATGATGCTATTAGAGGAAGAGACTCTGTTAATATAGTTGATGGAACATTTAATATTGAGGCTTCTGGTGATGGAATAAAAAGTACTAATGATACTGATAGTGCTAAAGGATTTATAAAGATAACTAATGGTACTTTTAATATTGTTGCTAATCTTGATGGTATTCAAGCAGAAACTGATATTTTAATTTTGGATGGTACTTTTAATATTACTACTGGTGGAGGAAGCTCTAATGTAAGTACTAGTTCTTCTTGGGGGGCTTGGAATACTCATAGTTCTTCAAGTACATCAAATGATTCTGCTAAAGGGATAAAAGCTCAAAATAACTTGGCTATTAGCGGGGGAACATTTACGTTTGATACAAGTGATGATGCTCTTCATTCTAATGGTTCGATTGTTATTATGAAAGGTACATATGACATTGCTACTGGTGATGATGGAATTCATGCTGATGAAACTATTTTAATTGAATCAGGTACAATAAATATTACAAAAAGTTATGAGGGTATTGAAGCTGCAGTTATAACTATTAATGATGGCACAATTGATATTGTATCAAGTGATGATGGAATAAATATTGCTGGTGGTAATGACCAATCAAGTATGAATCGACCTGGTGCTAATAGTTTTTCTTCTTCAAATAGTGATTATATATTAACTATTAATGGTGGAACAATAACTATTGATGCTAGTGGAGATGGCATAGATGTTAATGGTAGTGCGTATATATATGGCGGAGAAATTTATGTATATGGTCCAACTGATGGTGGCAATGGAGCATTAGATTATGATTCTTCATTTGTTATCGATGGAGGTTTACTTGTAGCTTTTGGGGCAAGTACAATGGCTCAAAATGCATCTAGTAGTTCTAGCCAAAATACAGTAATGATTAATTTTAATAGTAGTTATAGTGCAGGAAGTACTGTAAGTATTGGTTCATTAGAGTTTACTTCAAAGAAAAGTTTTTCATCAGTTGTAATTTCTTCTAGTACTTTTGAAAGTAATACTGAATATAGTGTTTATGTTGATGATAGTCTTTATACAACCATAACTTTTACCAATACAGTAATTAGTAATAGTAATGGTGGGATGAATACATCTGGTGGTGGAGGAAATCCTAGAAGGTGAAAATTGCCAACATTGTATTTGGAGTAAGTATCACTTTATTTACTGTTTATGTTTTGTTAGATACTTTAGTTATAAGTAAAGTTTATGAAATTGCTCAAAGTAATGATGGTAATACTTTAAGTAGTGAAGAAGCAACAATAACTAGTGATTCATATGAAGATGATTATATAAGTATTAAAATAACAGAATATTATGAATATGATACAGCGATTTATGTTGCTGATATTGTATTAAAAGATGCTAGCTTATTAAAAACAGCTTTTGCTAATAATAGTTATGGTAAGAATGTAACTGCTAAAACATCTGAAATTGCAGATAGTAATGGTGCTATTTTAGCTATCAATGGAGATTATTATGGAGTTCAAGAGAAAGGGTATGTTTTAAAAAATGGGATTGTATACCGTAGTAGTATTCGTTCTAATCAAGAAGATTTAGTAATATATGAAGATGGAACGATGGAAATTATAGTTGAAGAAGAAACAGATATTTATCTTTTACAAGAAAATGGTGCTCAAAATATTCTTTCTTTTGGTCCAGCATTGATTGTTGATGGCAATATAAGTATTAATTCTAGTTATGAGGTAGCTAAAGCTATGAATAGTAATCCTCGAACTGCGATTGGTATGATTGATGCACTTCATTATGTGTTTGTTGTATCTGATGGTAGAACTAGTGAAAGTGCTGGTCTTACTATTTATGAACTAGCTAACTTTATGCAAAGTTTAGGAGTAAATCTCGCATATAATTTGGATGGGGGAGGTTCATCAACAATGTATTTTAATGGTGAGGTTATCAACAATCCAACTACTAGTGGAAGAACAATTAAGGAAAGGGGTGTAAGTGATATTGTCTACATCGGCTACTAAGAGGAATATTGTTTTTAGTATAGGAGTATTAATATTTGCAATTATCTATGAACTATTTTCTCATCGAGTTTATTCAATATTTATGCTTGGAGCATTTTTAATACCATTAATATTTTTATTAATTGCTAGAGTAGCAAAAAGATTAAATATAAATTGGAATTTTTATGAGTGGGCAATAATAACATTTACTCTTTATAGTATTATTCGAGGAATTTTAGAAATATATGGCACAACTAATAGCTTAATAAATGTTTATCTAATATTAGGAGTAGTTTGGTTGTCATTGAGTCTTATTTTCCCAAAAAAAAGATGGTAAAATCCTCTTTTTTTTTGTATAATAGTGTAGAGGTGGGAAAATTGAAAATATTATCAGTAAATGCTGGCTCATCATCACTTAAATTTACATTGATTGAGATGCCAGAAGCACAAGAAATTGCTAGTGGGTTATTTGAAAAAATAGGTTTAAAAGATAGTTTTTATACCATTAAGTATAATGGTGAAAAAATTAAAAAAGAAGAAGTTTTAAATGACCACTCTGTAGCAGTTGAATTTTTATTAAAAGAATTAATTGATTTGAAAATCATTGCTTCTTTAGATGAAATCGAAGGGGTTGGTCACAGAATTGTTCATGGTGGTCAAGAATTTAGTGAATCGGTTGTTTTGGATGAAGCAGTTTTAGAAAAAATTGCTAAATATAATGATTTAGCACCATTACATAATCCTGCAAATATTATGGGAGTTAAAGCTTTTATGGATGTTTTGCCAGGAGTTGTTGAAGTTGGTGTTTTTGATACTGCTTTTCATACATCGATGAAAGAAACTGAATATCTATATCCAGTACCATATGAATGGTTTGCAGAATATAGTGTTCGTAAATATGGATTTCATGGAACTAGTCATCGTTTCATAAATAAAACTATTAGTGAATATTTTAAACGTGATGATTTAAAAGTAATATCATGTCATGTTGGTAATGGTGGTAGTATTACTGCTATTGATAGTGGTAAAGTTGTTGATACATCAATGGGCTTTACTCCTCTAGCAGGTATTATGATGGGAACTCGTAGTGGTGATATTGATGCTAGTATTTTAGAATACATGCAAAAAAAGACTGGTAAATCATTAAGTGAACTTACTAATGATTTAAATAAGAAAAGTGGTTTACTTGGAGTAAGTGGGGTATCAAGTGATTCACGTGATGTTGAAGCTGCAGCAAATGAAGGAAATCAAAGAGCGATTTTAGCTCAAAATATATATGCTCAAAAAATTGCTAATTATATTGCTATGTATAATAATTTACTTGGAGGAGCAGATGTTATTTGTTTAACTGCAGGTGTTTGTGAAAATGGAAAAGATGCACGCCGCATGATTTTAGAAAGAATAGCTTCTCTAGGAGTTAAATTAGATGAAACTAAAAATGATTTTCGTGGTGAGTTTAGATGTATTACAACAGATGATTCTAAAATTCCAGTTTATGTTGTACCAACTAATGAAGAATTGATGATTGCTATTGATACAATGGAACTTATAGAAAAGTAATAGAAAGTGGTGAGTATAATTAAAGAATTATACAAAAAAATAATTAAAATAATTAAAGAATATGATGAGATAGTAATAGCGAGACATATTTCTCCAGATCCAGATGCTATTGCTTCTCAACTAGCCTTTAGGGATTCAATAAGACTAACTTTTCCTGAAAAAAAAGTTTATGCAGTCGGAGTAGGTGTTTCAAAGTTTAAATATTTAGGAAGCTTAGATAAAGTTGATGTTTCTGAATTGGAAAATCCTTTATTAGTGGTTTTAGATGTACCTAATTTTGTTCGAATTGATGGCATTGAAGATTTAAAATATCAAGCGATATTAAAAATTGATCATCATCCTGCTGAAGATATCATCGGGGATGTTGATTGGACAGATGATTCAATGTCAAGTACTTGCGAAATGATTGCTAATTTAATTATGTCTACTAAATTATTAATGGATCAAAAGATAGCGGAAAATTTGTATACTGGTATGGTATTTGATAGTGATAGATTTTTATTACAAAATACTAATATTGAAACTTTTAAAACAGTGTATAATTTACTTGCTACTAGTAAAATTGATTTTGTTCCCTTATATGATAATTTGTATGAAAGAAGCATTGTTGAGGAAAAATTTAAAGCATACTTAATAGATAATATTGAAATTAGTGAAAATCATTTTGGTTATGTTTATGTTTCAGCAGATGTTTTAAAAAAATATAATGTTGAACCAACAATAGTATCTAACCAAGTTAATGATTTTTACTTTATCAAAGAACTTATTTGTTGGATGTTTGTTGTTTATGATGAGAGAAATGAAATTTATAAAGCTAATATCAGAAGTCGAGGACCGATAATTAATGAAGTAGCTAGCAAATATAATGGTGGAGGACACAAATTTGCATCAGGATGTCGTTCTAATGATTATAAAGTTATGGAGAAACTAGCTAAAGACTTAGATCAAGCCTGTGCAGATTATATTACAAAAGAAATTAACTAATGGAAATAAAAAGAATAATTAAAAAAAATAAAGATCAATATCAATTAATACTTAGTGATAATACATCACTAAGTATTTATGATGATACAATAATTAGATATAACTTACTATCTAAAAGAAGTCTTACTCCAGAATTAATTAAAGAGATAATGGAATACAATAATGAAGCTGAAAGTTATTATAAGGCTATTAATTTTATTAAATATAAATTAAGAACTAAAAAGGAAATAGAGAGTAAGTTAAGAAGTCTTGGTTATTCTAAGAAAATAATTGATAATACAATGAAAAAATTAGAGCAACAGATGTATATTAATGATGATATGTATATTTTAGCTTATGTGAATGATCAAATTAATCTAACATTAAAAGGACCTATGAAAATTAAAAATGAATTAGAAAAAAAAGGTTTTGATGTATCTAAAATAAGTGTTAAATTAGATGACTTAGATAATTCTATGTGGTTTGATAGATGTAAAAAAGTGATGAATAAAAGAATAAAGGCTAATCGTAATTATTCTAAAAGACAATTACAATTAAAGATTAAGGAAGAATTATTAAATTTAGGATATGATATAAATTTAGTAAATGAAGTAGTTGATATAATGGATTATGAAGATGATGATAGTATTTTAAAAAAAGAAATTAATAAAGCTTATAAAAAATATAGCAAAAAGTATTCTAAAGAATTATTAGAAATGAAAATTAAAGCACATTTATATAATAAAGGTTTTAGTAGTGATATTGATATTTT